>CAMZLD010000049.1 GCA_947311635.1 uncultured Flavobacteriaceae bacterium
AGGCTTTCCAAAGGATTTCCAGCCTTTTCCTTATACTTCGTCATGTTTTTTCAAACTAAAAATAGTCCTTCAAAGCCACGCCTCGTCTAAGAAAAAGACTGAAAACTTTGATTGCAAGTTTAGGTCGAACTCAGGTTAATACTAAATTACGATCTAGTCACTAATTTTTTACGAATTCTACTAAGCTGAACAGGAGTAATTCCTAAAAAAGAAGCAATGTGGTATTGTGGAAGTTGCTCTTCAATCAAAGGCGTACTTTTTATGAGATTTAAATAGCGGTCTTTTGCTTCTAAAAGAACATGTTCTGTAAACCGATTATCTAGTAAAACAAAAGTGTCTTCTAGTATTTTTATGTATAATTGAGCGAGTTCAGGATATATTTTTGTCAATTTTATAAACTCTTTGTAATCTCCAGCAACTATTTCACAGTCTGTAAAGCACTCAAAAGCAAATTTTGAAGGTTTATTTTGAATAAGTGCAGTAAAAGAACTTGATAACTCAGACTTAATAAAAAGAGCCCTGTTGAATTCTTTCCCTTTTTTATCAAATAGAAAAGATCGTACAATACCCTCTTTTAAAATGAGAAACCTTTTAGGAATCTCATTAACATTTGTAAGGATAGTTTTTTTTGGATATTTTTTTACTTCAATTATAGCTTCTAAATCACGAAGACACTTCTTAGATAGTTTAGCGTATTTGGCAGTAAATTTGGATATAAAATCCATTGTAAAAAGGAATATTATATTATTAGATATTAAATTGATTTCCTTTTATCAAAGGATGTAAATATACAAAAAAATAATTAATTGTAATTTATTTTAAGTAACAATCTATTAAATCTGCTAGCATGTGCAGTAGTAATCCTACGGCTATGAGTCTAGTTTTAGAAAAAAAACTAGCCATAAAATAAATGCCAATAGCTATGTAAGAATGCAATGGATGAAAATTAATACTGCATCTATTAGCTTCAAAAATAGGTGTTGCTAAAAGATGATCTAAATCTACTAACATAGTCGATATAAAAATAAACCAAACAAACAACCACTGTTTCTTAAAAAACATAAAAGCAATCAACGCCGGAAAAAGCAAGTGCATACCATAATGAATGGTGAATTTTAGTGTCATATTTTTGGATTAACAGTATATAAAGAAAATCAATTTTAGCGAATAAATATTGAAAACTTCTGTTTTATTTCTCAATTTTTTTTCCGAAATTGGGGATTCATAAAAATATAACCAACCATTAATTAATATAGATACCATTATGGCAGATGATTTTGATTTATTAGAAACCAATTCTAATGAGAAGCAAGGCAAAAAAGTAGATGTAGATTGGGGAAGAGCAGTAGACCAAATGAAGTCGAAGCTTTCTCAAGAAGACGATCCAGAAATACGTCAAAAAATACTAAACGCAACATTAGACAATGTTGTAGATATGGCAGAAAAAGACAGAACCTCTTTGTTAGATGCTATTAAAGATTTAACAGACTATCAAGATGAGGTTGGTATCATCTTCGAAAAATTTTCAACACTAAATCCAAAAGAACAAAAAGTAATAGACGATGCCCAAAAAGCATTAGAAAGAGCCAAAGTAGAGCTAGATGATGCAGAAAAAGTAGCCGATAGTTGGTGGAATAACCTTTGGGGGCGAAAATCTAGAATTAAAAAGAAACAAGCTGCACTAGAAGAAGCAACAAAAGCTCGCAGTAGTGCAGACCTAAAAGCAAAGCAACTATTTCAACAACGTATAGAAACCGCAGACGTTAAAACCCTCTTAAGTGAGTTGTCTTACAAATCACAAGCAGCAGTAACACGTTTAAAAAATAGAGAAGTAGAAATTAAAGAAGTAGAAGATAAGTTGCAAATTGCTATAGTAGAAGCAAGTAAAAACCATACCAAAGCATTACAACGTAAAAAAGAAACCGAAGATGAGCTAGAAGAGCAATATGCAATGCTCAAACAAGCACGTCAGGCATTAGAAGAAGTTTCAGACAAACAGTCTACAGCATATTCAGATGCTTTGGCAAAAGTAACGCAAATAGAGCAAAAAGTTGAAGAGTTAGAAGGGCTTAAAAATGCCTATACAACCCTAGCAGCAAGTAAAGATAGTTTTGTGCATAAGCACAATTTAACCATTAAAGTATTAACATCTTTACGTAGTAATTTGCAAACCCATAGAGCCAAATTAAAAAGTGATACCGATGAACGTTTAAAGTATTATGACGGTTATGTAGTGGCATTAAAAGCAAGAACAGATCAAGAATTTGCTGCAATTTTAGAGCATTTAGGAGTCAAAACAGATGAGCATATTGGGCAGACATTAGCAGCAATGCATACCGCAAGTTCTAAAGCACGCCAAGAAATGATGGACAACATACCTGTGCACGAAAAAGTAATGCAAGGTGTCTATAAAAGTTATGCAGAATCATTGCAAGAGATACGTAAAAAAGATGCCGAAATTCAAAAGAATTTTGCAAACCGTTACGGTATTGATATGAAAGAAATTTTCGAAGATTTTTATGCCGCAAAAGATGCAGTACCTTCTGGTAATGAGAATGATGATAATACACCAACGCCTTCAGATGACACTAGTGGCGATGATTTGTTAGATTAAAATTTGGGCGTTCCCCTTGCTTTTTAGGCTAAAAGCAAGGGGCGGGCTTTACGCTATATTCCCGATAAAAAATCGGGAGATGCCGCTGCAATCCCTAACGCAAATACGCACAACCAATCAACTAAATATTTCAATATCTAAATACTGATAAAAATGTCATTAAGCGATATCGTTACACCTTTAGATGCTGCATCATTAAACTCATCAGAACAATATAAATTCTATCATAAAATGGTAGATCATGTATTAAAAGAGTTAATAGAACAGGTCAAAGAACAAAATCTATTACAAGATTTAGAAATCACTTTTTTTAAACAATACTGTGAGTTATTAATTTACTCCATAGATGCCATGCGTATTAAATATATGTATGATGAAGAAGAAAACATGAAAATAGACCTCACAGATTCAGGTTTTCCAAATTATTTAGAATTTCGATATTTAGTAAACGACCTCTCATTAAAAGAAAATTACATTAACAAACTTACCAATATAGGCGAAATAAAAAAAGATTTTTTAAATACACTCATTAAAGAAAAACAACATGTTTCAAAACGAAAAATGTACCAAGCAACATCTATAGTATATTATACAACCGTAGAGCAACGTTACATTTTTAAACAATACATACAAGGTAAAATAAAGCAAGTAGATAGCATGCACGGTAAGTATGTTGTAAGTTGGAGTTTTTATGACATTACCTATAATAGACCCTTTATTTGCTTTATGTATTTTGACTATAAAGGAAAAGATATTTCAGATTACACAGAAAAAATTTACGATACATTACAAGTTTCTGCAGATAGAAGTATGAATTTAGATTCCATGGCATTTGCCATAGATAAAAAACTACATAACGTTTTTCCGAAGCTTATTAAACGGATTGATTTAGGACCCTTGCACAACGTATTTGCAAAAGATGAAAATAGTATAACGCATGCCGTTTTAAAAGGAATTTCAGCAAAGACAATAGACTTAGCATCTTTTGTACTGAGTTTTAAAATAGATAGTATAAACTCAAAATCAAGTTTTAAAGAAGGTAGTTTTTTGTCTAAACAAGAATTACAAGTATGGCATACCAAACCCTCACAAAAATATTTGTTTACAACACACCGCGTTATGCAAATGCTCTATGCAGAAGTGCCACAAATAATAGACACCTTAAATCAACCACCAATAATGGTAAAAGAACTTATTTTAGAAGGTAAGTAAAAAACAAGCTATAGAAAATATGAAATTTTACGAAATATTAGAAAAGCAACTTAAAAAGGAAAACAACTACGTTACAGACAACGGAGAGTTGAAAAAATGGGTGGTTATCAATAAAGCACAGAATTTTGATGCTGAATTAATAGAATTACTTCTAAATAGTAAAGAATTAAAAGCAAAATTCTTTTTAGATATAAAAGGCACGTTGGTTTTTAACCAAAACTTATTTGTACAGTTTTTAGAACAAAAAAACTACTTAAACGATAGTTACACACAATACAAAAACAAAGTAGGTTTAACTATTGATGGTAAATATCTAAAACAACGAAATGAAGTTGCTTTGGTATGGCCATTTAAAGATTGTGTATTGGAAGGCGGACAAAGCCGAGAAGAAGATAAAAGAGAAGAAATATTTTTTAACAAAATACTGGCACAAGACGAAATTACTCAACTTTTAGAACCAAAAGTTTTAACTAATGCAAAAGTCTTTGATAAAGACGGAGAGCATAGATTTAAAGAGTTTACAAGAGATGCAGCAATAAACAAAAAAAGAGGATTACCACAAAACACCATAACCGATAACTTAATTATAAAAGGCAATAACCTGTTGGCTTTGCATTCATTAAAAAAAGAGTTTGCAGGTAAAGTG
>CAMZLD010000050.1 GCA_947311635.1 uncultured Flavobacteriaceae bacterium
AAGCAAACTCATTGTTAGAAGTAAATGCATCACAAAACGATAAAGATTTTATTGCAGCTATTAACTGGAAAAAAATTGAAGAATATGTAAAAAATGGTGGCGGTAAAAAAGTGCCTGCAAAATATGCACATAACGTTTGGAATGATGATGCACACGCAGCGACATCAACTATGGAAAAAGAAGTTTTGGTGGTAGAGCCAAAAGATGTTCCTGGAGCAATCTATTTCTTGCCAACAGCAAAATCGCCACACGGTTGTGATGTAGATCCAACAGGAGAATATATTATTGGTAATGGTAAATTAGCAGCAGCTATGACCATTCACTCTTTTACCAAATTACAAAAAGCAATTGCTGATAAAGCTTTTGATGGAGAAAAATATGGTATTCCAATTATTAAGTTTGATGCTGTAAATTACGGAGTATTAGAAAACCCAGGATTAGGACCATTACATACCGAATTTGATACTAGAGGAAATGCTTATACAACCTTCTTTATATCTTCTGAAGTGGTAAAATGGAATGTAAAAGATTTAAAAGTGATTGATAGACATAAAGTTTATTATTCTGTAGGTCACTTAATGATTCCTGGAGGAAACTCAAGAACACCAGATGATAAATATTTAGTAGCGATGAACAAAATAACGAAAGACCGTTATTTACCAACAGGTCCAGAAGTTTGTCAATCTGCACAATTATTTGATATTTCAGGAGAAAAATTAGAATTATTATTAGATTTTCCTACCATTGGTGAGCCACATTATGCTGCAGGTATCGCGGCAGATAAAATTGCTCCTAAAACAACAAAAATATATAAGTTAGAAGAAAACACACACCCTTACGCTGTTAAAAGTGAAGCAGAAACAAAAGTGGTACGCAAAGGAAAAGAAATACACATTTCTATGTCAATGATACGTTCTCACTTTTCTCCAGACAACATAGAAGGTGTAAAAGTTGGTGACAAAGTATTTTTTCATGTAACTAACTTAGAACAAGATTATGATGTACCACATGGTATATCAATGATCGGTGCTAACACATCAGAATTATTAATCATGCCAGGTAGAACAACTACTTTTACTTGGGAGCCAAAAGAAGTAGGTGTATGGCCTTTCTATTGTACTGATTTCTGCTCTGCGTTGCACCAAGAAATGCAAGGATATGTTCGTGTTTCTCCAAGAGGTTCAAATACCCCTTTAACGTTTACGTTAGATGGTGATGTGCCAGGAGAAGAGGAATAGTATTTTTAGATTGTAGTTATGAAAACGGGCAATTCATAGTCATATGGTTGCTCGTTTTTTATTCAAATGATTTTAAAATTAAAACACCTTTTATGTAATTATTGTTACACTAAAAAACAACATTTAATCATACCTTTATACAAGTAAACACACTTATTTTAAAATAAAATATTATGAAAAAATCTAGATTTTTAATGATTATTGGCTCTTTCTTATTGCTAGGATTATTTGTGTTTCCGCTTTGGAATATTACCCTAGAAGCACCTCAATACCCTATTCCGCTAGGAATGAATATTCATATTAATAAATTTGCAGATACGCATCCGCATGATATTAAAAATATTAATTTAATGAATCATTATGTAGGCATGCAATATATTCCAGAAACCATTCCAGAGTTTAAAATTTTCCCTGTAGCTATAGGCATAATGGTAATTTTAGGAATATTAATAGGTTTTAAAGCCAATTACAAATGGTTTTTAGGATGGTTTGTACTCATGTCTATTCTAGGTATTGCTGGTATGTACGACTTTTATATGTGGGAATATGATTACGGTCATAATTTAAGCCAAAAAGCAATTATGAAATTTACCAATCCAGATGGCTCTGTAATGGGCTTTCAACCACCGCTATTTGGTAGTAAAGACATCTTAAACTTTACGGCGCATTCTTATCCTATGACGGGTGCATGGTTTATGTTTACTGGAATGTTTATGACATTTATTGCCTTTTTTGTTGGCAAGAAAGAGACTAACAAGTAGTAATACAACAATAAATATCAATACGAGTGTGCTATTTTGTATGCTCGTATTGGTTATATTTACATATTCATTTTTATTACAATCTAATGATGAAAAAAATAACATCCTTCATTTTCTTTATAGGACTATTGTCCTGTAAAATAAGCCCCAAAGAAATTAATTATGGAAAAGATCATTGTGCTCATTGCGATATGACTGTTGTTGACAAAACCCATGCTGCTTCTTACACAACTAAAAAAGGAAGATCGTATCCTTTTGATGCGATAGAATGTTTGGTTATGAAAATTAATAAAGATCAAAATGAAGACAAAATGGCTTTTATTTTAGTTGCAGATTATGACAACCCTGGCGTATTGATTAACGCAAGTGAAGCTACTTATTTAATTTCAGAAGGTATCAAGAGTCCAATGGGAGCAAATCTTAGCGCCTTTTCTTCAATAGAAACCGCTAAAAAAGCACAATCTATGCATAGTGGCAGTTTGTATAGTTGGAAACAACTGAAAGCAAAATTATCTAAATAATGCGCTTTCTAGTATTCTTTTTATTTTATACAACTTTTTCTGCTTTTTCTCAAACCCATACTTTAGAAGTTTGTTCTAGTTGTAATTACAAATCTATCCAGAAGGCTATTGATGCCTCTAAAGATGGCGATACCATAAGCGTTAAAAAGGGCTTGTATAAAGAAACAAAAATTTTTGTCGATAAAAGTATTCATTTAATTGGTAGAAATTTTCCTACAATTGATGCTGAAAACAAAACCGACAGTGTTTTTGCTATAAAAGCTGAAAATTTTAGCATTTCTGGTTTTAAATTCATCAATGTTGGCATGAGTTACACCAAAGAAATTGCAGCCGTTTTTGTTTCAGAAAGTAAAAATTTTGTAATTAAAAATAATATTTTAGAGAATGTTTTTTATGGCTTTATCATACAAAATTCTAAATATGGATTATTACAAAACAACAAGGTAAAAGGCAATGCCATTAATGAAACATCTGCTGGTAATGGCTTTCATCTTTGGAAATGTAAAAAAATGCGCATTGAACAAAATACTGTTGAAGGTATGCGCGACGGAATTTATTTAGAGTTCATTAATAATAGTTTTATTTCACACAATACAAGTAAAAAAAACATACGTTACGGGCTACACTTTATGTTTTCTAATCATAATGAGTATCATAACAATGAATTTAAAGGCAACGGGGCTGGTGTTGCCGTTATGTTTTCTAAATTTATAACCATGCATCATAACACCTTTCATTACAATTGGGGAACCGCCTCTTATGGATTACTTCTAAAAGAAATTTATGATGCAGAGATTCATGATAATATTTTTGAACAAAACACCATCGGTATCAACATAGATGGCTGTAACCGAATTAACTACAAAAACAACCATTTTATACGTAATGGCTGGGCATTAAAATTTACTGGTGGTTGTTATGCAAATATTTTTGAATATAATAATTTTATGCACAATGCATTTGACTTATCATATAATAGCCGCTTAAATGATAACAGATTTGAAGCCAATTATTGGAGTGATTACACGGGTTATGATATTGATAAAAATGGTATTGGAGATGTGCCATTTAGACCTGTAAAACTATTTTCATATGTAGTCAACCAAACTCCCGAAACATTGGTGTTATTACGAAGTTTGTTTGTAGATATTATTAATTTTTCTGAAAAAGTATCGCCAGTTTTTACACCAGATAATTTAAAAGACATAAAACCTTTAATGAAACCTATTAATCCATTAGATTAATCCATTAAAATATGATTGAAATAAAAAACTTATATAAAAAATTCGGGAAATTAACCGTTTTAGATGGCTTAGACTTAACCATCAACAAAGGCGGTATTTTTGCAATTTTAGGCCCAAATGGTTCAGGAAAAACTACCTTAATAAAGTCTATTTTAGGAATGGTTGTACCTAATAAAGGCGAAATTCTTTTAGACACCAAAAGTGTATTAAAAAAGTGGGATTATAGAAATAATTTGAATTATTTACCTCAAATTGCCAATTTTCCTGCTAATTTATCAGTTTCAGAATTGATTGCTATGGTAAAAAATTTACGTGATAAACCCTCAAAAGAAGAAGAATTAATTCAGTTATTTGGATTAACACCTTTTTTAAAAAAGAAATTAGGAAACTTATCTGGCGGAACAAAACAAAAAGTAAACCTCGTTTTAACCTTTATGTTTGATAGCGATTTAATTATTTTAGATGAACCCACAACAGGATTAGATCCCATTGCGTTAATTTATTTAAAAGAACTCATCAACAAAGAAAAAGAAAAAGGAAAAACCATTTTAATAACCACACATATCATGAGTTTGGTTGATGAAATTGCCGATGAAATCGTGTTTTTATTAGACGGAAAAATTTATTTTAAAGGCAGTGTAGCAGCTTTAAAACAACAAACAAAGCAAGCCCATTTAGAGCACGCCATTGCTAACTTAATATCGAAACAATATGCTTAAAATTTTAAAATATTCAATATTCGATTTATTACGTAGTCGTTGGAGTTATGTCTATTTTGCATTCTATTTATTACTTAGTTTTGTATTGCTTTTTTTAAACAATGATGTAAACAAAGCAGTCATTACCTTAATGAATATCATTATTGTATTAACACCTTTAATAGGTACTATTTTTGGGGTTATGTACTATTATAATTCTAAAGAATTTACCGAGTTATTACTAGCGCAACCCATTAAAAGAAGCACCATCTTTATGGGGCAGTATTTAGGCATTTCTTTATCGCTTACTTTAAGTTTAGTATTCGGCTTAGGTATTCCTTTTGTCTTTTACGGCTTGTTTAAATCTGCTGTTATATTTAATTTTAGTTTGTTACTCGTTGTCGGTGCGTTTTTAAATTTTGTTTTTGTAGCATTGGCTTATAATATTGCACTTTCTAATGAGAATAAAATAAAAGGCTTTGGATATGCAATTTTAGTTTGGTTATTTTTAGCGGTTGTATACGACGGCATTTTTATGATTTTAGCCATTCAGTTTAAAGAGTATCCTCTTGATAAATTTGCCTTAGGCGCTATGATGTTTAACCCAATAGATTTGTCTAGAACACTTATTCTACTTAAACTAGATATCTCTGCTTTACTAGGATATACTGGCGCTGTTTTTAAACAATTTTTCGGAACCAATAAAGGGCTTCTAATTTCATTGTTAATTTTATGTTTTTGGGTTTGTTTACCTGTACTTAGAATGAATCTAAAACTGCGTAAAAAAGATTTTTAATATCACAAAGCACAAAATCCTAACGCAATATCTGAAATAATAAAATAGTTTTTAGTTAACACAATTCTATTTCTAAAAATAAATTTATTATTGTCCTATTAAAATTTATAAAAACTCTAAAAAGTTATCTTTAATAGAGGGTTCTAATAACCTGAGTTCGACCTAAACTTACATCAAAGAAGCCTTATAAATAGTGAGATTTGGACAATAAAAACGAAGATTTAGTATTAAATTAAGGCTCTTATTGTTCAAAGATTGTTGTTTAGAAGGCTTTCCAAAGGATTTTCAG
>CAMZLD010000051.1 GCA_947311635.1 uncultured Flavobacteriaceae bacterium
GATGTAAAGATTGAGAAAAAGAGAGATATTGCACCTCTCCTAAATATCGAAGTGCTAAAAACAGAACAGAAGGAATTACTACAAAAAGGAATTGGTATAGTTTTTTTTGTATATCTAGATGATAGAACAGAGAGTTTATAGCAGTATGAAGAAAATATATTCCAAGTATTATTAAAATTATTATTGGATAATGTGGAGAAATAAAAAGACTAAAAAAAAGAGAAAAAGAAAGAATAAAAACTTCTTTTGTGATAATATTATTTATTTTATTACTCCAACTATTAAATAATTCGAAAAGCAAAGCAATATTAAGGAACAACAACGAATATCCTAAAAAAACGCCAAGTTGTCCCATTAAAACTCGTTCAAAAACCCAAGTATTATAAACAGAAAAAAATGTAAGCAAAAAAATAAATATTTTTTGCATAAGTGATTTTTTGAGATATAAAAGCCTTGAAAATTTATATATTCCCCCATAAATAAATAAAAAGGATGAAGTAAAATAGAGGGAAAAAATTATTTTATATACAAAAACAATATCTATATGATGTGTAAATAAAAAGTTTATACTATATCTCATCAGTGTTCCTATTTGCCAAGAATTTTCAATATTATAAAAATATTCTGCCCCTACAAAATCTCTATAATTTGGGATATTTTCAAAAGAAAATAAATAATAATTAAAAAAGAGAAAGAGAAAAAAGAGAAAGAAATAAGAAAAAAAAAATTTCATCATTTATTATTATGAAATATATGGTAGATTATATCAGAAAAAAGATATTTTCATAATATAATATTCTCTCTCATCAAAAAATGTTCCAAAAAATATTTCAAAAATATAATATACATAATTCTATTCAAGAATTTTTAAAATCTTCAAGCCTTATATTTGGGGCAAATATTTTTGGAGCAATATTGGGATATATTCTTGTTATTATTGTAAGTCATCAATTGGAAAATATTTCGATTTGGACAGCTCTTAATAGTTTTGTGATGATTGTAGGAATTATTATAAATGGATTTGCAACTGATATTTCAAAAAGATCTGCCGAACTTCTTACAAACAAAAATAGTGATTATTCTGAAAGCTACTCATATTTAATAACTCTCAAACGAGGCGTAAAAAAAGCTATTCCATTTTTTCTTCTCCTCTCCCCTTTTTTTGCATTTGCTATTCAAAAAATCTTGGGAACAGATTTTATGATTGCATTTATTATTCTTTTAAATATTCCTGCACAGGTTTTTTCTAATATGAATAACCATTTTTTAATGGGAACTTTTCAGTATTTTGATTTTGCAAAAAACATGATAATGGCAAATATTTCTCGTTTTGCTATTACCGTGCTTTTTTTATTTCTTGATTTTGGTGTATATGCTCTTGTCTTTGGGATTGTGGGATCAGTGATGATGACCTTGCTTCATAATCATTTTTTATTACAAAAGTTTGTGAATATTCAAGAAATAGAAAATGTAAAAACAAATGAAAAATTTTCTCTTCAACAAGAAATTTCTAATATTTCAAGTACCATATTTGCAAATATATCCCTTCAAATTCCTTTTCTAATTCTTCCTCTTATAGCAGTAGCAATTGTATCTCATCAGAATGCTGATATTTTTGCGATATTTTTTACAATTGGGCAAATTATCAATTTTGGAATTATTTCATTTTTAGGGTTAGTAGTCCCGTTTGCCGCAGGGAGAAATAATTCTAAAATTTTCTGGGTTTCTCTTGTCTTTACTGTTTTTGGAGGAATTTGTGCGGTTCTCTTTTTTGTATATTTTAGAAATATTGTATTTTCTATTTTTTCTCGTCCAGAATATTCTGAATATGTAGCGGAGATGAGTATATATTTTTCTGCGGTCGCTCTGTTTAATATTCTCTTTTTTGTAGGGAGATATATGATTGGGAAAGGAAAACAGAAAAAATTGTTTCCACTTTTTGGAGTACTAGGAGTGTGGATAATTTCTCTCTTTTTGGGAGCCCGTGGCGGACTTGAACTATTAGATTTTTTGTGGTGGGTGCTGGGGCTAATGGTGGTATTAATTATTCCTCTTCTAAGAGCCAGTCGATAGCAAATTGATGAGGGATACCTTCTATGAGCTCCCCTTCAAATTCACTCATACTGATGATAAGTTTTTTTGAGGCTGATTGTTCTTTTAAGAGTGATTGTACTTCTCGTGCTTTTGTTTGACTATTTGTTATATCATAACACACCTGAATAGATGTTTTTTCTCCATTTTTGCTAGCGATAAAATCAATTTCTAAATCAGAAATTTTTCCAATAAAAACATCAAATCCTCTCTTTTTTAATTCCAAAAAAATAATATTTTCTAGCACTCTTCCCGTATCTCTTGTTTCATATCCCAGAAAAAAACTACGGAGTCCCAAGTCTTCTAGGTAATATTTTTCAAAAAATTCTAATATTTTCTTTCCTTTTACATCATATCTTTTTACCTGATTGAGCAAAAAAGCATCTTCAAAATAGAATAAGTATTCTTTAAGAGTAGGAATAGAAATATTTATTTTTTCATTTTTTAATATATTTATTGTTTTTTTTGTGGAAAATATATTTCCAATATTTTCACTCAAATAATGAAATATATCTGTTAAAATTTTGGGATTTCTTATTTTATATCGACTTACAATATCTTTAAAAACAATAGAATGAAACACTCCTGATATATAATTTTTAATACTATCATCAGAAAAATCGGTCGCATGCAGCCCTGGTAATCCTCCATATTTCATAAAAAGAGAAAATTCCTTTCGTATTTCAGTGTATCTATTACTTTGTTTTCTAAATTCTACAAATTCACTAAAACTGAGGGGATGAATAGGAAATTCTATATACCGTCCAGTAAGATAGGTTGAAAGTTCTCCAGAAAGAAGCGATGCATTTGATCCTGTTATATATACATCAAAATTCTCTTTTCCTCCGTATGTTCGTATCGCGTGCTCCCATTGTTCTATTTCTTGTACTTCATCAATAAAGATATATTTTTTTTTAGAAATTTCTGAGAAATAAGCCTCTATATAATCAATACAATTTTTATAGTTTTTTATATCATCAAATTTTGATTTATCTTCTTTGTCTATATATAAGATTTGATTATCTTTTACGTGGTATTCATTTTTTAAAATACGCTGAATATCTCTCATAAAATATGTTTTTCCACTTCGACGCATTCCAGTAATCACCTTAATAAAAGGCGTATTTAAGTATTTCTTTATTTTTTTTTCATATTCTTTTCGAGGATACATATATCAAATAGATGAAAGTATATTTACATCCTATCATGTTTATATAAAAAGATGAAAGTATATTTGCTTCTTTTAAAATTTCTTCTTTTTATAAATCCACAAAACATAAAAATATGTTTTGTGGATTTATAGTTTTTTCTGGAGAAATTTATTCGTATCTGTTTACTGGTGGGCAAGTGGTTGGTTTTTTCCAGTGTTTTTTGAAAGAGGTGGGGGGAGTGATTTTTGGTAAATAAAATAATAAAAATAAAATAAAAAATAATGTCACACCTGATATTATTAGCCCTATATATAAGTATTTTTGAGGTTCAAATTCAATTGTTAAATAAATATCATATGTACCATTTTTATTTTTAATACATTTATTTTCTTGTTTGCAGTATTTATTTGTATCAAAATACCAACCATTTATTAAATTATTGTATTTTATATGATAGAAATCTAGTATTTTTGTTTTATTAGTATTTTTGTTGTTTACTACAAACATCTCCCACTGAGGATGATACTTGTCATTCATAGATATGAAGATATTATTTTTAATATTTTTCAAAAATACTTTTTTTAATGTTGGATTAATAATTTTAAAAGTTAGTTTTTGATTAGTTTCATTATTTATTTTTATTTTATTTTCAAGGTATAATAAATTTGGTATTTCTGCGGGAATCATATAAATAGATACTTTTTTATATCGAGAAATACTTGTATCTACCTTATTCGTATAATAAGAATAAAAAGTTAATTTCGCATTATTTGCCCCGATAGGAATATCTATTTTTTGAGAAAAATCATTCCAATCTTTATTAGAAATAGGAATTCGTTTTTGTACAGATGAATGCTTTTTATCATCAAATGATATTTGATATCCAACATATTTTGTATTAATTCCTTTATATTTAAAAAATAAAAGTAATTTATTGTTTTTGCTAACTGGAATATCTCGATTGTAACTTGTACAAGCATAATGAGTTTTTGCCTGAAGCTCTAAAAAAAAGTCATTTTTATCTTGCCCTCTCCTCATTCCAATCAATCCTTTCTCTTTGTTATTTGGAGTGCAATCGGAAACTTTTTCTTCCCATAATCCTTCACTGAAATCACCATTAATTATAATGTTTTTATTATCAATTTTTTTAGAACTATAGGTAACCTTAATAATTTCTTCTGATTTATTTTTTTCTGTAACTATATTATATTTTTTAATATCTTTATTTGTTTTAATGATACTTTCTTTATATATATTATATAAAGAAACATTTTTATATTGCACAAGGCTAGTCTGAATTTTATCTGTATAATAAGAATAAAAAGTTATTTTTATATTCGTTGCATCTCTTGGAATGAATATTTTTTGAGAAATTTTATTCCAATCATTATTTTTAATAAATAATCTTTTATTAATAATCGTTTTTTCTTTGTCATTAAATGATATTTTATATCCTGCATATCGAGTATTAATTCCTTTGTATTCAAATGAAAATAAAAATTCATTATTTTCATTAATAGAAATTTCTCTACTGTAACTTGTGCAGGCATAATGAGTTTTTGCCTGAAGCTCTAAAAAGTTATCAGTATCATCTTTCCCTCTTCTCATTCCGATTATTCCTTTTGATTTTTTATTTGGAGCACAATCAGATACTTTCTCTTCCCATAATCTCTCTTTAAAATTTCCGTTTGTTATATAATTATTATTAATTAAATTTAGCAATTTTATATTGCTTGTCTTCTCCATGGAATGAATAATATTAGACTTCTTTAGGTCTAATAAAGTTGTTTTTTCATTAATTGTAATAGCGTATAAAAACTTTCTATTTATTACATATGGATCTGCAAGGTTGTAATGAAATTGTGAATCATTTATCTTTCGGTTGTTGATAAGAATATCAATAGTAGGTATTCTTTTAAAGAATAATTTATTGTTTTTTTCAAATATCTTTAATCCCAAATTGGTATTAAAAATATGAATATACTGATCAAAATTTTTATAAAATTTATTTTTTATGAAAAAATTTATTTTTTCTTTTTTTATATTTGAAGGAGTTATATTTTCCGCTGGGTTAATCAAGAATGAAGAAAAAATATTCTCTAGATTTTTATTTAATATAAAGAATGAGTAAGTATTTAAAAATTTTGTTTTATTTATCTTATCTTGATCTGATATTGCATAGATTTTATCTATAGATTTTATATGTGTATGATAATTTTTATTTTCATACACTGAAAAATGACTTCCTCCTACTTCTAATTTTTGGAAATAATTATTGTCATTCAATTGTTCTATATAAAATTTTCTCATAATTTGAGCTTCTATGCCTTGAGGAGAAAAAAATATATCATCCTTTTCCATAGGGGGAATAACTATATATCGAACAGAAAGTATATTTATTTGTTCTAGAAAAAATGGATTATTCAATGCATTTAGTATATTTGAAAACCTTTTTTTATCTTTATTAATTAGATGAGGATATTCAGTAGTTAATAAGTTCCATATGTCTAATCTAGGATTCTTATCAGAAGAATATTCCCATGTCGAATTAATTGAAGGAACCCATAAAATTCTAAAAAATTCATTTTTATCTTCTATAAATTGTGCAAACTCAATATGATCTTTAGAATATTCATTGCTTCTATCAATAAAAATTCCTGATATTTCTTTTGTAACCAAAGGAGTTAGGTTTATTGCTGATACAGAGATTAAAGCAGATAGTATTATGCCTAAGAGGATCTTGCTTTTTTCTTTTATATAGGGAAGAGATGTACTAAGGATTAATAAATATCCAATCGCAGTAATAAGATATAGCTTAGAAGCCTCTCTAAATAACTTAAATCCAGGAAAATTATCATATAGATATTGATAGACCTGAGGAAAAGGTTCTGCTGATTGTTTTGTTAAAAATAATCCAACTATTGTAATTACAAGAAATATAATAATTTTTTTTCTATTTTTTTTTACAAACAAAATAGAAGAAAAAACAAGAACAGGAAGTATCCATAAATACCATTGAATATCCTGTAATTTAAAAAACTTATTATCTTCTCCTCCTGTCCAACTCCATCTAAAGATTGTAAAGCTTTGTGAAACTGTAAACAGGTTGTTTCCAAATAATGGTCTATTTGTTATTTGACTGATTCCATTATCTACATTGAACAGAACGGGAAGAATCCAATATATATTCAATAAAATAAAAACAACAGAAGCAAATGCTATATATGGAAAGTGCTTTTTCCAAGAAGAGATTGATAGAAACTTAATATGAATAAATGTATAAATAAGAAGTATAAAAAACATGATATACATCATTCTAATTTCATATATAACTCCTATTGAAAAAATAATAACAAAAATAAACCATCTTTTAAAAGATGGTTTTAATAATGCTTCATCATAAAAATAAATAAGAATCGGAGCAAGTGCATAAACGAAAGCAAGAAATAAATGCCTTGTTTCTATTATGAGAAAATATGTAGTTGATGCATATATTAAGGCAATAGAAAAAGAAATTAGCTTATCTTTACTTATTTTGAGTGATAAGAAGTAAGGAGACAAAAACCCTCCTATTGCAACAAAGAAAAGAAGTGTTATTTTAACAGATAAATCGTATGAAAGTCCTATGAATGAAAGAAAATTCCATGATACACCTCTAAATAAAAAAGCATTCATTTGAGTGTTTGGAGATCCTAAAGAAGATACTTCAACCCAAGTATTCCAACCCCCTAGATATCCTCTTATATATGAATCATAACGAAACTGCCAATCTCCATAGGTCAATATTGAATAAGGATTAAACCATTCTATATGGGTAATAATGGCAATAAAAACAAGAAGAAGAATATACTTATTATTAATAATAAAATTTTTTAAATTTTTTAAATTTTTTATCATATTTTTTTCCAGTTATGAGTAAAAGGGAGTTTATTTATTAATAAATATCTATATTTCCAATATATAAAAAATATTAAATGTAATAAATATACCTTAAAAGAAACTCCATGTTTTAAGAAAGCTTTACTCCAAAATAAAAGGAAATGAAGGTTCCCAAGAAAAAAAGGTGCTTTATCTTTTAATGTTTCAAGGTTTTCATAGAGATGAAATAGTGAGTTTTTAAAAACAGGAAATGAATAAAGCGTTTTTTCAGAAAAATAATTTTTCTGAAAAAACTGTATAAATTTTAATCCTTGCAGGTCTAAATACTCAGGTTCAAAATAAACCTTTGCTAATAATGCAACTGTTTCAATTTCAAAAGAAATTCCTTTGAATTCGACATCTTGATATTTTAAAGATATTAGGTTTTTCCATAAGTCATTACTGTTAAAATAATTTCCACCTCTCCATGAAATAGTGATATGAGGTTCCACTACTAAAAAATCTAATTTTTCACACTTTCCTTTTCCGGGTTCATCTTCTTCACACTCAAACCCTTCTCTCTCAAATGCATCAAGAAATTTCTGAAAATCTTCTTCTTTTACAAATAAATCAATATCTCCATCAACCACTTCATCAATATATTTGTGGGTCTTATATAAGACCCATTCTATATTGTTTTTATCACAAATTCTTTTTATTTCTTTTATTGTTTTATAATACTTCTCATTTAACTCTTTTCCTTTTGAAATAATCCATTCTTCTGTTTTATTAGAAACAGTGCTCAAA
>CAMZLD010000052.1 GCA_947311635.1 uncultured Flavobacteriaceae bacterium
AGAAAGTACGTTGATTGTTGGCTTTGGAATTTCTAATAAAACTACTTTTGATACAGTTTGTAAGTATGCCAATGGTGCCATTATTGGTTCGGCTTTTATTAAGTTTTTAGAAAACAAAGGTGTTGCAAAAATTAATGATTTTGTTAAAAGTATAATTTAAAAATAACTGTTTATCGTATAGTTACAATCAAGTCTTTTATCTTTCGTCTAATAGTGAAACGGTCTTACGTCTTTAGACAGACACTACTATTTAAAAATCAAATTTATAAGTGAGACCTCCTAAAATCTGAAAGCCTTGCGTTTTGTAATTTGTATAGGGTTGGTAATTAACACTAAAAATATTGTTTGCCTTCGCAAAAACACTAAGTTGTGCTGTAAATTGATACCCAATATTTGCGTTTAAATCAATATAAGATGCGTTTGTATTGATATGGCTTGCATTTGCGATTGTGGCATAAGGAACGACTAAGTCTTTTCTATTACTTTCAAAAAATAACTTAGCGCCTCCAAACCATTTTTGTCCTTTATAATTTGAAAATAAACCGGCTTTTAGAGTTGGTAAATTCCAAGCTTCAGCGTTTAGCAATGTGGTATTTGTTGTTGTGTAATCTGCTAAGGTAATGTCTCCACCAAATTTTAATTCTTTAGAAAAATCAATGTCTAAACCAGCTGTAAAGGCTAGAGTTGTAATGTCGTCATATATTACTTCGAATGAATTACCTGCTTCATAAGCATTACTGGTAAGTAACGTTCCGTCTGTTAAGGTTTGGTTTTGAATAAATAACGGACTGTTTTTAGTGTGACTATAAGCGGCTTTAAAATTATAGCCAACGTTGGCTATAATTTTTCCTTTAGCTCCTAAAAAAGCATTGTACTGTTCATCACTTTGTTGCACATTTAAGGTTGGTGATACATAAGGGTTTTCTGCTACAAATTGGCGGTAGCTATTTTGGTGTAAATCCCCCGTAACACCAGCAAAAACAGTAAAAATTTCATCCACAACTCTGTAAGATGCAGTTACATTTGGGTAAGCAAATAGTTTGCTTGCTTTATTTTGTAAATCAAAAGCATAATAAAGTTTTGTACCTAATCGAACAGTTAAATCATTTCTTAAAATCTCTAAATTAGGATGAAACCCAAAATTTACAAAGCTATGTTTGTTTCTTGGTGCTAAATTGTACCCTTTTTTAAAGCTTCCGTCTAAAAACTCTATGGTTGCGTCTGCATTAATTAATTCCGAAGCAATAGGAAACGCAACTTTCGGATTTATAAGGACATGAATTTCATTACTGTTACGTTTATCTGAAAAGTTGTTTAATGCCACTTTTCCGCCTTTAAAAATTCCTTTTTCAAAAGTTAAATTTCCGCCTAAATTGATTCCGAAATAACTTTGTCGTTCATCAATGTTGTTAAGCACAGCTGGTAAAAATGGAATGCTTTGTGGTAAACCATACCAATTTATTGCTTGGTGTTTTATACCAATATCTGCTTGCCATTGGTATTTTCGTTCGTGTTTTTTGTAAAAAAAATCGATATCAGAATTAGAAAAGCTATCGTCTAATAATAAGTTTTTTATTCCTCCTTGAGATGAATGGTGTTTGAAGAAAATGCCATAATCTGTTGTTCTGTCGGGTTTGTTATGTACAAAGCCTTCAACTACTGGCGTAATGTAATTTCCGAAGCCAACAGACAGGTAGTTTTCATAAATGTGTTCTTTTGGAGCACGTTTTAAGCCTTTTGCTTTTCCTTTTGCAGGTGTAAATGTTGAAGCAACTGGCACCGAATAAATGGTGTAATTAACTTTTTGTTTTACAACACTGTCTTTTCTTTTTAAGCTTGGGTTTTCTTTTACCTTGAAGGCATCAGAAATTGAAGGTGTGTATGGTTTTACAACATTTACTTGTTCTACACCAAGAGAATCTTTTTCTACTTGTGCAAAGATTGCAGCAGAAGTAAGAATAGAAATTATAAAAATGATTTTTCGCATGTGATTATTCATTTGGGTTTACAGAATAGTTTGTTTTTGCTTCTTCTGTTTTAATATGATTTAATTCGGTTTTAGCTTCTGTAGTTATTTCTTCAAATTCAGCAAAGTTTTTAATAACACTTTCTAAAATATATGTTGCCTGAAAAGCATCATCAAGTGCATCATAATCTTTTGCCATAATGATGAGCGATTTTCCGCCCCAATATTTATAAGAGGCATAATTTGCAGCTATTTTTTCTACAGTTTGTTTGGATTGTAAATAGTTTTTAGCTTCATAGTCAAAATACGCACTATAGTACAATGCTTCTGCTTTTAATATGCCTGTTGCAATGTATGCTACTTCTTGGTAGGCCAATTTTGCTTTGTTTATGTCGCCTGTTTTGATAGCAGACCGTGCAATGATAATTTTAGCATCAGAACGTATTTTATTATCAATTTTACCATTCTGCAATACTTTTTCGGCATAACTTACGGCTTTGTTGTATTTGTCTTCATGGTAGTAGGCTTTCATTAAATTAGATTGTGCATAGGTTACATTTTCTTCATGATTTGCTTCATTTTCAAGGCGTTCTAGAAGCGGTATGGCTTTGCTCCAGTTTTTTGTTGTTAAGTAAATATTAGAAAGGCGTTCTAATGAAATTTCTGTAAATTCATTGCTATCACGTTGCACAATATTTTCAAAATAGGGAATAGTTTCTTGTTGCTTTCCAGTAGCGTAAAGCGCTTGTGCTAAGTAAAAATTAGCCTGTAATGCATGTAATCCGTTTGAGAAGTTGCGTAAGTATTTTTTAAAGCCAATGATTGCTTTTTTAGGGTTGTTTTGTATGTATTGTGTTTCTGCAGCTTCATAGGTATCATTATCTAGATCGGCATCGGTAACATTGATAAAATCAATGCCTTTTACCCAAGCGGCATATTCATCTACGCGTCCAGAATCAACATAAATTTGCCTTGCGTTTTTAACGGCTTGCCTTGCCTCTGGAGTATTAGGATATTTTGCAACAATGGTTTTATAAGCGGTTAAAGCTTGTTCGGTTTTATTGTTATTATTGTATAAAAGCCCTTTTTTTAAGTAAGCTTTTGGTAATAAAATACTTCTTGAATGATTTTGGATAAGAATATCAAAATTTTCATGTGCTTGCGTATCATCACCCGTTTTAACATAAGCGTTTGCCAGAACGTAATAGGCATCATCTCTGTATTTTGATTTCTTAAAAGTGTTTAAAAATTCTTTTAAAGCTTGTTTTTTATCATTTTCCTTACCAATATAGCCAAAACTTATGGCTTTTTGAAAATGCGCATAATCGCGTTCTACTTTACCAATTTCTATGGCTTTAGAATAAGCATTTATGGCGTTTTGATAACTGCTGGTAACAAAATAACTATCTGCTAGACGCAAGTAGCTGTCTGTGCGTTTAACAGCATTGTTTTGTTGGTTATTGCCGTACTGCAGAAAAGCATTGATTGCTTGTTGGTATTTTTTTTGTTTAAAATAAGCATAGGCAATGTTGTACTGTAAGTTGTTGTATTCTGAAGTTGTGTTAGCACCATTTGTTGTTGAAAATTGTTGATAATCATCTAGAGCAGCTTGATAATTGTTGAGTTGGTAGTTTGATTCACCTTTCCAATACAAAGCTCTTGCGGCTAAATCTGAGTCAATCTTTTCTGAAAGTGATTTTTCAAAATGTTGCTGGGCATCCTTAAAATTTTTATCATTAAATAATTGTACGCCTCTAAAAAATGCAGCTTTTTGGTAGACAGCCCTTTCTTCGGAAGTCTTTTTTTCTTTTACATAATCTAGCGCTCCTTGATAATCATTAGATGTCATATAAGCACTTATAATTAAATTATTTATTTCATTTGTATGAGTAGATTTTGGGTAGTTATTAATAAATTCTTTTAATACCTCGGGTACGCTTTTGTAAGGATTTCCTATTTCGTAACTAAGTTTTGCGTAATTTAACCAAGCGTCTTCTTGTAGGTCTTTTTCAAAATCCATCTGACTTGCATTTCTAAAGGCATTTAATGCTTCTGTTTTTTTACCTAATTCTAAATAGCATTTTGCAAGATGATAATAGGCATTTTGTGCTACTGCATTTTGACCGCTAATAATTTTGTTAAAAGACGCAATGGCATTTGGGTAGTCTTTTTGCATGTAGTAAGAATAGCCTAATAAATAATAATCTGTGTTATTCCATTTGCCACGCTTGCCTTTATAGGCTTTTAAATACGGTATGGCTTTTTGGTAATCTTTTAGGTTGAAATAACTTTCTCCTATTATTTTTGCTATTTCTGATTTGTCTTTTCTGTTTGCTTTTTCGTACAGAGGTAAAGCTTCATCTAAAGCTTTTTGAAATTTTCCTAACTTAAAATTAATGTCTGCTAAATAGTACGAAATATTTTTTTGATAGCTAGCATCTCCTTCTTTTGCATCATTTAAATACGTATCTGCGGTTTCAAAATCGTCTTCAGAATACGCCATGTAACCATAATAGTATTTTGCTTTTGCACCATATTTTGGAGAGTCTAATAGCTTTGTAAAATAAGGTTTAGAAGCCGCGTAGTTTTTGGTTGCAAATAAAGAATAACCGTATTTAAAATTAAAATCTTCTGATTGTTTTTGAGTTAACTTGCTAGCTTTAATGCGTTTAAACCATTTTAAAGCATACGCATATCTGCCATTTTTATAGTAATATTCAGAAACATCAATAAAAGCATCGTTTCTTTTTGTGCTTGTTGGGTAGGTATCTACAAAAGCTTGCATAAGCTTATCTCCATCACGTTGCCCTAATCGAATAGCACAATTTGCTGCATAATAAGCACAGAGCGCTTTTTTTTCTGAAGCTGCAGGAAAATTTTCTGAAAGCGTATTGAAACGATTTTGAGCTGCTGCATAAGCCTTGTCGTTATAAAGGTCTATTGCTTGGTAGTATGCTTTTAGATTATGTGTATATACAGCTGTTTGTTGGGCGGTAATTTTTAGTGATGATAGCACTAAAAAAATATAAAATCCAATCTTTTTATAGTTCATTTGTAAGAAATTTAGCTTTTCAAAAATACGTGTTCTTCTACGATTAATAACGTATAATTTACACTAAATTGTATTTGCTTTAATTTAATTATGTTTGTACTCAAATGTGATACCTATGCAAGATGCTGTTTTATTTTTAAAAGATGCTGCTATTTTTCAGCATGAAAATTTAGTTATTTCTAACGTAAACCTATCGGTTAATTCTGGTGAGTTTATCTATTTAATAGGTAAGACAGGAAGTGGAAAAAGCAGTTTGATGAAAACATTATATGGAGATTTGACTTTGCAAAAGGGTGAAGGACAAATTGTTGGCTTTGATTTGAAAAAGTTAAAAGAAAAAGAAATTCCTTTTTTAAGAAGGAAAATTGGTATTGTTTTTCAAGATTTTAAGCTATTAAATGACCGTTCTGTTTTTGAAAATTTAAAGTTTGTTTTAAAAGCAACGGGCTGGAAAACAACTTCTGAAATGGATGCGAAAATTAATGAAGTTTTAGATAAAGTAGGTATGCAAACCAAAGGGTTTAAGATGCCTTTTCAGTTATCTGGTGGCGAACAACAACGCGTTGCTATTGCTAGAGCTTTATTGAATGATCCTGAGTTGATTTTAGCAGATGAGCCAACCGGAAACCTTGATCCAGGTACTTCTGTAGAAGTTATGCATGTATTGGAAGAAATTTATAAAAGTGGAAAAACAATTTTAATGGCAACTCATGATTATGCGTTGATATTAAAATTTCCGCATAAAACTATTAAGTGTGAAGGCGGTGAGTTGTTTGAAGTAGTTACCAGAAATCCTTAAAAAAGCGTATCAATTATTTTTTGAGCACTTTCTAAAGGATTAAAAGCTTTCAAAATATCTCTTTTTTCGTTTATTTCTTTATCTGTATAAAGAGCGTCTATTAATTTTATGACAGCTTGCTTAAATTCTGTTTTAGTGTTCGCTAATAAACATAAAGGTTCTAGTCCTGTATCTTCTATCATTTCATTATTTGCTATCGTAAAACGGCTGTTGAACAACGTGTTTAATAATTTTAATTTAATACCTGTCTTTTGAAATGTTGGTAATACATTAATGTGCGCTTGTTCTAATAAATTTGAAAGCTCATTTTGAGAGGTTATTTTTTTAAATTCAATATTTTTTTTCTCAGATATTTCTTTCAGTAGTTTTTTATTTTGAAAGCTGCTTGCAATGATTAATGGGTAATTGATACAGGCAAAGACATCCATTAAAAAACGCACTGCTAAAATATTATCAGAAACACGTAAGTCACCATGATATAATGCAAATGCACCTTTTTGAGAAAGCATTTTGACAGAGCTACTTTGATGAAAAACAGGAATGTAAACAGATTTATTAGGAAGGATGTCACTAAAATACATTTGTTCAAAAGGAGAAATGGTAAAGACATAATCACTTTTTGCTATAATTTTTTCATAGCTTCTAAGTTTGGTAGCTTCAGTTTTAAGAAATACTTTCTTTAAAATTTTGGTTTCACTTTTAGAGAGTCCTTTATAATAATCATGCTCAATATTATGCGTTCTTATAGCGACTTTTTGATGTTGAAATGTGTTTTTTTGTAACGCATAAGTTGTATGCAGTCCTTCAAATAATATAGGTGCTTTTATGCATTTTAAATTGTTGATTAAGCTGTTATTTGCTCTAGAGTTTACGATAAAAGGAGTTTTTGAAATTAGATTTAAGGCATTTAAATTTCGTTTATAGTAATGTACTTTTAAACAAAATTTTTCTAATTCTATGGCATGTGGTCTTCCATATTCAAATGCATGAAGGATAATGGTTATACCTAAAGCATGTAAGGCTTTAATTTTATAAAAAACATCTATTACACCTCCGTAATTTGGAGGAAACGGAACGTCAAAAGACACTATGTGTAATTGTTTAGGCAAGATTTTGATAAATTTTTATAAGTGCTTTCTTTTCATTTTCCCAACAATAGGTTTGACTACATTTTTTTAAGTTTTCTTTCCAGATGGCATTTTTAGTAAGTTTGCTTAGCATTTCTTGAACGATTGATGCGAGCTCTTTTGGGTTATGAGTTTTTGTGACCTTGCCAATACCTTCTTTGTGAATCAATGCAGCCACAATTTTTCTATTAGAGACTAATAAAGGTATTTCGGCTTGAATATAGTCAAATATTTTGTTAGGCAAGCTGTACTCATAGTTAAGGTTGCTTCCTTTGTCTAAAGATAAACCAATATCGGTAATTTTTGTGTATTCCATTAGTTTTAAATAAGGCATTCGCTCTTTTAATATAACCTTATGTTCTAGCTTAAGATTTTTGATTAATGCTTTAAGTTGCTCAAAAACTTCTCCACCACCAATAATGTATAAGAGCGTGTTATCTATGTATTGCATCATTTGTATGGCTTCTTCGGCACCTCTGTCCATATTGATTCCTGCACCTTGAAGAATAAGCATTTTTTTGTTTCCTTTTATTTTTTTTGAAAGCTGTAGGTCTATTTTTTTGTTTTGCAATTTTGGCGCAATATTTCTAATAACCTTTACAGGTACTTTGTATTTTGAACTATAAATGTCTGCAATAATTTTATTTACAGTATATACATTTTTTAACTTCGGAAAAATATTTTTTTCTATTAAAAGCCAAAATTTCTGAACTTTAGGTCTATCAATCAGCTCGGGCATTTCAGTATATAACTCGTGACTATCATAAACGAGATGTTTTTTAAACAGCTTACTAATTAAATAATTAGGAAGTAAGGTATCTAAGTCATTGGCAAGTAAAATATCTTTTTTTAGAAAGAATAATTTTAAAAAAAGGCGTAAGTTATATTCTGCAAAATAGAAAAAACCTTTTTTAAACAGCAAGTTTATTCTTACCGTCTTGTAAGTTCTTTGTGCTATTGTAGTTTTTGATTTTTTACCAATTAATACCACCAAAAACCCCATTTGAGTTAATGTAGTACAAATCTTATCAACACGTTGGTCGGTTGCTAAATCATTAAGAACAGAAACAACTATACGTTTCAATATAAAAAGTTTTTTTGCAATATACCATTCTTTATGAAATGTAAAATATTAAAAAAGAAAAACCCCACTTAAAATTAATTAAGTGGGGAAATTGCTATGAAAAAGAGTTTAGGCATTGCCTAAACGTTCTGCAAATTTAGGATTATATTTTAACAATTACCGTTAACATATGTTAAAATTTATAAATTACTTTAAATTTTAAAGAAAAAAATTAGATAAATATTTAAAAAAAACCGTAAAACATTGTTAAATAATGAATTGCGGTTTGTGGTGGAGTCGGAGAGAATCGAACTCTCGTCCAAACAAGGAACTAAAGTACCTTCTACATGCTTAGTTTCTATTTAATTTTCTACCTAAAGCTGACTAGAAACCGCCTACTTTAAGCATATCCTTTTAAATTTCGAAAAATATTCAAGGCCATACTTTTCTATGTTAATTTTTACGATGCCTCATATAAGAACGCCATTAACAAAGGCTTTCAGGAGACATTTAGCATTTGCACCTAGTGCAACGAGGCTTGAATCTTACTGTAATTCAGATTATTAAGCTGCTAAAGCGTAGTTATTCTCGCCGTTTAAAGTTTGAAAAAAAGATTTACGAGTGTGTTTTCAGTACTCGGCATGCTTATAATTTAATTCATCTTGCAGTCAAAACCGATCGACCCCAAAGTGAAATAATTAATTTTCAAAGAACTATTTCTAAATGCAAAGGTATTAAATTAATCTTTACAATATGCTTGTTTCTTCATAGAAATACCAATACTTTAGCTTCAAAATTCATTCCAAAAAAATAAACCCATTATTTATGAAATTAGGTATTGTAAAAGAACGAAAAAATCCACCAGATAGAAGGGTTGTTTTTTCTCCAAATGCGTGTAAAGAATTGTTAGAGAAATACCCACTGTTAGAGCTAAAAGTTGAAAGATCTGATGTGCGTTTTTTTACGGATGATGATTATTTAAAATCAGGGATTAATGTTGTGAATGATGTGAGTGATTGTGATGTTTTATTAGGTGTAAAAGAAGTGCCTATTGATGCTTTAATTCCGAATAAAAAGTATTTTTTCTTTTCGCATACTATTAAGAAGCAACCTTATAATCGTAAATTATTAAGGGCTATTTTAGATAAAAACATCTCAATGTTTGATCACGAAACCTTGGTAAATGAAAAGGAGCAAAGGGTTGTTGCCTTTGGAAGATATGCCGGTATTGTAGGTGCTTACAACGGCTTTAGAGCTTTTGGGTTAAAGTATGACACTTTTAAATTGCCAAAAGCCGAAACTTTGGCAGATCAATCAAAATTAATTTCAGAATTAAAACAAATTTCACTTCCAAATATCAAAATTGTATTAACAGGAATGGGTCGTGTGAGTAATGGTGCAAAAGAAATGTTAGATGGCATGCATATGCGTCAAGTAGATGTGGATGCATTTTTAAATAGAACTTTTAACGAGCCAGTCTTTGTACAGATAGATGTGCTTGATTATAATAAGCGTAAAGATGGTAAAGAAATTGATAAATACGATTTTTATAAGCATCCAGAAGAATATATAAGTGATTTTATGCGCTTTGCTAAAGTTGCTGATATGTATATTTCAGGGCATTTTTTTGGAGATGGTTCGCCGTTTATTTTTACGCGTGATGATGCTAAATTACCAGAATTTAAGATAAAAGTAGTTGCAGATATTAGTTGTGATATTGATGGTCCTGTGGCGTGTACTATAAAGCCTTCTACAATTGCAGATCCTATTTATGGTTATAATCCACAGACAGAAAAAGAAGATGACTACACAAAAGAAGATGTAATTGCTGTAATGGCGGTAGACAATTTACCTTGTGAATTACCAAATGATGCTTCTGTTGGCTTCGGAAAAATGTTTGCACAGTATGTCATGCCAGCATTTTTTGATGATGATAAGAGTGGAATTTTACATCGCGCTCAAATGACTAAAGATGGTAAATTAACAGCGCGCTTTTCGTATTTGCAAGATTATGTTGATGGGAAGTAGTGTAGAAGAGAGAAGAGAGAAGAGAGAAGAGAGGATTCAGTATATAGTGCTTAGTAATGGTGTTTTATGTGTTTATTTACTAAATTAGATGTTTCAAGATAAACAGTTTTTAATTGATTTGGCGTGATACCAAACAATATAATATTCAGGCAAATCAATAAGAAATCGACCTTTGAACTTTCCATAAGGCATTTTGGTATGCGCCAAATCAATTAAAAACTGTTTATCTTGAAACATCTAATTTAGTAAATAAACACATAAAACACCGCTACTAAGCACTATATACTCAATCCTCTCTACTCAATACTCAATACTCAATTCTCTTTACTCTCTACTCCCTACTCTATACTCCCTACTCTATACTCTCTACTCAATCTACTTCCCATCAACATAATCTTGCAAATACGAAAAACGGTCTGTTAAACTACCATCTTTAG
>CAMZLD010000053.1 GCA_947311635.1 uncultured Flavobacteriaceae bacterium
AAAAAGGATAACTGGATTAACAATGAATCAAGAACAAGTGGATTTCATGTTTAATGAAGTTAAAAATGGGAGTTTCAACACATGGAAAGAGGCAGAGGTTCAAGGATATGTTAGAGGAAACACAGTTTTTGAGCCCAAAGAAGTAAATAGATTATCAGATTTAAATAGCTTAATTTTAAAAATTGAAACTTCAATCAAAAAAAACAACTTTGATTTTGAAGTCGATTCTTATGAGATTAAAAAGATATGTTTTATTGTTTTGAACAATTTTGCATTTGCAGAAACTACTCAAACATTTATCAAAAATAAAAATAAATACGATAAATACAAAAGAACCAATAAATAAATTAGTCTACATGTGCATTAGGAAGCACAGCAAGGGGGGTAGGTTAGTTTTAAATCAAAAAGTAATATACTTACATTATATTCAAAAAATGAAACGGTAGAGAGCGTTACAACGCGAAAAGCTGAAATGATAAAACTGTGGATAACTTACCCCCCTTAACTTTAATTTAAATTTAATATACAATATAAATATGACTTTACTAAGGGAGAAGACAGGGTATCGTTAAATTTAAAAATTATAACAAATAATCATATGGCGAAAGGTCAAAAAAAACAAAAGCAAACTCCAGAGGTTATAGCAAAATTAGAATATGTTTTTTCTATTGATGGGACTATCCGAGAGGCTTGCTTTTACGCTGACATTGGAGAGTCTACTTATTATGATTGGGTTAAAAATGATAAAAAACTATTAGAGAGATTTGAGCGACTGAGAGAAAAGCCTGTGTTAAAAGCAAGGCGAGAGGTTGTGGAAGGTCTTAAGGGCAACCCAGAATTTAGCTTAAAATATTTGGAAAGAAAAAGGAAAAAGGAGTTCAGTTTACGGACTGAGCATACAGGCAGTGAAGGTTCTTCATTGTTCGGAGAATTTTTGGACAATATAAGTAAGGATAAAGACAAATGACGAGAATGAACAGAAAAGAAAAGTTCAAAAAAATACAAGATGACATTCTTTTTTTGTGTGAAGTTGGGCTTGGATTAACTCCACAACCACTACTCCCGCAATATCGCAATGTTCCGATCGAGGAGTGGCGAGCGGAACACTTTGGTTCAGTCGTAAAAATAGATGAATACGAAACCAAACATTGGGAATTTCCTACTTTCATTCGTGGAAAACATCTCACTTGGCAACAAACAAAGGTATTGCATTTTGTTAACAAATCAAAAAAAGACGGTAAAAAGATGATTGCGGTTGCGTCTGGTCGTGGGATCGGTAAGACCATGGTCGAAACTGTTATTATTATTTGGTCATTATTGCAGTGTAGAGATAGCCAAGGAGCGTGTACATCATACAGCAAGGACTTGATTTATGATATTTTATGGAAAGAATTAGCAAAAACTCACAAGAAATTGGATACAGGTTTAAAATCATTGTTCACATGGACTGCTACTCGTTTTTCAGTTGCTGATAGTTCAGAGACTTGGTTTGTTTCTGCAAAAACAGGAAAAAAGGAGAACCCAGAAGCATTGGCAGGGGTGCATGGGGAATATGTTTTACTCTTAGGAGATGAGGCGAGTGGTATTGATGATGTTATATTCGAGACTGCGTTAGATGGTTTGACTGAAAAAAAATATCTTGTGTTCATGGCGAGTAATTGGCGACGCTTGACTGGTTTCTTCCATGAACAATGCACGCGGGCAGACGCTTTTGAAGTTTTGAAATTTAATTCGTTGGAAAGTCCTTTGTATAATACGCAAAAAGCAATAGACATTGCAAAATCTACTGCACAAAGCGGTGGCATTGATAGCGACAGATACAAAATTGAAGTGTTAGGGCAACCTCCAAACTCGGAGGGAGCTGATAACAAAGGATTTAAGCCTCTTTTACAACAAGAACAGCTGAATATAGTCGAAGAGGTAGAGTTTGTTGGACCAAAAAGACTGTGTATCGACTATGCAGGTGTGGGAAGAGATACAACAATTTGGATTATCCGTGATGATTACAGTGCAAGAATAGTAGCTGAAGAAGCAATATCGGACGAGAAGAGTCTTGAACGCAAGACAGATATTATACTCACGCAATACGATGTGCAAGATGTGATCGGTGATAGTTTCGGAATTGGTGCTACCCCACTCATGCAATTAAGCAACAAGCGAGAATTTGTGAAAGGCAAAAATGTTGGGATACCAGCAACAAATTCTGGCAGATATGCCAATCTTAGGGCAGAAGCTTACTGGAATATGAGAGAAGAATTGATTAAAGGTTTTCAATTGGAACGACACAAACGCTGGGACGACTTACTAACAGTCAGATATGCGAGCAATCGCCAAGGTAAAATTGTCATAATGGACAAATTAACAATGAAGAAGTTGGGGTACAAGTCTCCAGATGCAGCAGATGCATTAATGCTCGGATTTACTGAAAAATTAGTAGATTATGAAGCGATTAAAATTAGAAAGAAAGAAATAAGACAGCGTAAAAAAAGAAATAAAAGTAATTCGGGATATAATCTAAAAGCGTGTGGATACTAAAAAACCAATAATATATGTAAAGCGAGATAAGAAAGATAGTAATGTTGTGATTGTGGAGGCTACTATCAATATTTATGGGAAGAACAGAACGTTTGGTTCTGCTCATAATTTGGGTGAATATAACAAAAGTAAGGAGGCAGGATTGAAATTGATTTTTAGAACGTTAGCTGTTTTGACTTTGGCAAAAAGAACAAACCTTGCAAAATCAAAGATTATAGATAATAATGGAGATATAGTAGCAGACGGTTATCGTGCATTGTTGCCAGATATTTCAATTAAACAAAAATATGAAATCATTGAAGAATAAAGAAGAGAGAATAAACAAACTATATGAATATATAGCTAGTATGATAAATGCTAGGAATGAATCACATAAATACTTTAATGATCGCACATTGACGCAGTTTATTAATGATAACGAGCGTCGTTGGAACTCTTACACTCCAACAAAAGAGCAACAAAATAAGGAAGATTGGCAAGCTAACGTTTTTACACCTGTGACAAGAAACAAAGTCAAGGCAATATTAGCCACAATGTCAGCCAAAATCCCAATAATTGATATTGAAGCGTATAATACTGATAAGGAAAGCGATAAACGCAGAGCTTTTGTTATTGATGCATTAGTAAAGGAAAGTTATCAAAGTGAGGGACTTGATGTTTCTACTTCGATGCAAAACTTTTACGAAGCATTGGAATTAGTAACATTAGGAACAGTCATTGTGCATTCTACATATGAAAAAAGAGAACATGAACGTAAAACTGTAACTTCATATGACGAAACAACAGGTGAGTATGAATTTGATACAAAAAAAGAGATAGTTCGTGATAAATGCGTGGATACGATTGTACCATTGCAAGAATTGTTTGTATCATCAATGTTTTGTAAAAATGGAAGCATACAAGAACAGGAAAGAATTGCTACAATTAAATATTATACAGAAGAAGAATTTGAATTAGACTTTGGTAAATACAAAAAAGCGACAGAAGTTAATAAAAAAAGTAAACTTTTTAATGCTAGAAATGAAAGGGTGATGCAGGAGCAATGGGAGAAAAGATGTGAATCAGAAAAGAAAGACATAGAAGTTATAAAATATTACTGTAAAACTAAAGATGAATATATTATATTAGCTAATGGTGTTATATTAGTGGATGCTCCTTTGCTTTGGGAGTATCAAGGGGAGAAAGTGTATCCATTTGCAAAAACTATTTTTGAACCGTTCTCTAGTAATTTTTTTTACGGAAACTCTTTACCTAATACATTGTTAGGTGAACAAGATGTTATTAACTCTCTTTATAACATGTTGCTTGATAAAACTTACAAAGGTCTTACACGTCAATTATTGGTTGGTGATAGCAATAGAGACGCTTTTGATTTTGATGAACAGACAGAAAAAGACCCTATTATTTATGTGTCAGACATAAATCAAGTCAGGGAGTCACCAACACGTGATGTGTCCGCTAGCGAATTTAATATGCTGAACACAGTGTCTTCAGGATTGGACAAATCTAGTGTTGACCAAAATCAACAGGGTATAGCTGGACGAGGTGTAACAGCAAGGGAGGTTGTTATTGCAGACAAAAACGCTAAAGTGCTTGGTGGTGTTTTTCGGATGTTTATGTCTAACATATGGAAGCAGAAAATTATCTTGCGTATTGTTAATATATTGATTTTCTATACGGATGACAAGGCGACTATGACATTAGGCGAAGGTACAGTAGATGTTAAGAGCAAAATACTATCAATTGGAGGTGAGACATTGTCAGATAATACAGTTGGAGCTGTAAATATCGAAATAGTACCTAAGGGTGCACCTATGCCTACTAGACAGGAGTTAGACGCAAGAGAAGAGAGAGCAGAAAAGAACGGAGAAAATCTGGATTTTATTGCTATTGGTTCAGACTTCATTCGCAATTGGCACTATAATGTAAAAATTAGTGAGGATAGTATTGATGGTGTTAACGATAGCGTAGAACAAGCAAAGATTGAAAGTAAAATAACTATGCTTGCGAATGCTTTTCCTCAATTGTTTATGCTTAACCAATCAAAATTATTTAAATCTGTGTTAGAATCTCATGGCGATAATTCTTCTGAATATATAACAGAAATGCCTGAAGAGCCACAAGAATTTGCACAAAATAACCAAAGTATGTTAAAATAATGATGAAGAATATTAAAAACAAATTAATAATATTTTTATTAAGGTGCCTGACTAATGAATCACTTGCAAATAGAAGTGAAATAGTTGATTGGGCAAAAAGTAGTTATGTTAATGCAGGTTTTGTAGCTTATTGTGAAGGTAGAATAGAAAATTTAACAAAGTATATTTCTACTTACAGAGGCGAAAAAGATTATATTCGTACAATTGGAGCAATAGAAGAGATAAGAATTATGCAGTTTTTCGTTAAGGAACGAGCTACTAGAGCAAAAAAGAAATAAGCACCTAATAATGGGCATTGTTGCGACAATACTCATTATTGGTTTCTTATAAATAATATATCGCTCGGAGCGACCGAGCATAAAAACAAGTCGTTAAATATATGAATGAACAAAAACCAAGTGACAGCCATGCTGAAGAAACTTCTTCATTAGTTGCGGATGGAAAAAGCGTGACAAAAGAGGAAGTAGTAAATATGGCTAAAGATGGTGAAAATACGACTACTGAGCCAGTAGAAACAATTGAAGAGTATAAAGCAAAACTGCAAAAAGTAGAAGCAGAGCGTGATAATTACAAGCAAGCTACACTCTTGTCTAAGAAAAAGTCTCTTTTTATCACTCCGAATAAAAAAGAGGAAGAAATGGAAGACTTAGATGAAGACGAATTAGAAGACATAGAATCTAAGCTTGCTTCTGAGAAGCAAGGTATTAGCGAATTTCTTAAAGATAGCAATAATGAACAATTTATTGAGGATGGGTGGAATGATTTACTTGTATATTATCAACAACCTAAGGCAATCAATAAAAAAAGTGTAAAGCAGGCGTTAGAAAATGCAAAAATTCTTAAAATGAATGCAGAGGGAGTATTGATGACAAAAGAACAAGTTGACAAAATAGTCTCTAAAGCTAATATTACAAAATCTTTGAAAGAAGTTGGAACTGCTGGTGATAGGGGAGAGTCACCAAAAAATAAAGAAATATTAGATACTACATCAAGAGATGCCATGGCTAGCAAAATGGGCTTGACGCCTGGTGTAACATCTATTATGCGAGGTAAATAATTTTAATATATAAATTTATGTTTAAAGAGGGACGTGGTAAATTTGTAGGAAGTTCATTTCCAAAGAAAGCAAGTGTGGCATTTAAGATTGGCGATCTTGTGTCATATGATGGTAATGGGCATGTTAAACCAGCTAATGCAACAGATATTCCAGCAGAAATTGTTGGTATTTGCAAGGAAAATGTATTAGCAACAGACACAACAAACGACGCTATTCTAATTAGTGTTCCTGATGATTCACGACAAACAAACACAATTATTTGTGATAATGTTGTTGGAGGATTGACAAATGCTATGGTAGGTAGCACTTATGACTTAAGTAACGCAGAAAGCGTTAATGTGGGTGCATCAGTAGTTAAAGTGATGCGTGTGCAAAAAGTTGTTAGTTCTACAGAGGGAGAATTTTTATTGCGTGTATAGTTTAATTTAATTTAATTCATAAAAATTTATGATTACAACAGGAGAGTTTAAAGATTTAGTTGAAAACACAAACATTGCATTTTGGAAAGGTTACGACAAAGTGGATGCAATAGCAGAATCATTGTATAATGTTTCTAAAACAGATAGCTTAATGTCTGTACATTCCGAAATGGAGATGAGTGAATACGCTCATAAAAAAGATGAGGGAGGAAAGCATCACAAGGCAGAACTTGGGCAAGGATACACAGTTATCTTTAGACAAGAAGAAGAAGGTGAAATGATTAGTGTAACTAAAAAAATGCGTGTTGGTGATAAATATGATGAGATTAGCCGTTTGGTTACCTCTATTGGTAAAGCACAGCATCGTCGTATAGAGTTAAATCTTACGCATCAGTTTACATTTGGAGCAGCTGGCTCATATACAAATATGGACGGTGACCTTGTATTATGTAAATCTGGAGATGGTTTACCATATTTTCACACTGCACATACATTGACTAAATCAAATAAAACATATAGCAATTTACTCACAAATAACGGGTTAACTGGTACAGCAGAACAAAATCGTACTGCACTTTCTAACGCTGAAAGATTATTCGTCAATATGAAAAATAACTTCGGACAGCGTTTATCAATTCGTCCAGATACTATTATAACGTCTGATGATCCTGATATAGTCAACGCTGTGCAAGAGATGTTATATTCAACAGTTAAGACTGACGGTAGTAATGGAACTATCAATGTTAATGCTAAAAAATATGAACATCTTATCCTTCCAGACCTTGATACTGATAGCAATGGTGTGAAAGTGCCTGCAAAAGCTGGAGATTGGTTTCTAGTGAGTAAAGCTGACAGCCGTGCTATAATGGAAGTAGCACAGGCAGTACAACTTACCCCACCAAATATCAACGCAAATTCTGAAGACTTTGATACTGAGAGTTGGAGTTGGAAAGTTAACGCTATGTATTCGTATGGCTGGCTTGATTCTAAGTTCGTTGTTCGTAGTAATGAGTAATTTACAATTTTTTCAAAAAAACTATGTCTGAACCTGACTATAACTCACTAAGAAAAACGCACCCTGAATTGTTTGACCTAACTGGTACGTTTGATGACGGTGATGAAAAAGCAAAATTATCACGGCTTAAAAAAGTTTTTGCTATTCTCAAAAAAGAGATAAAAAAGCTAGAAAGAAAAAAGCAAAAAGAGATAAAGCAAGAAGAGATAAAGCAAGAAGAGATAAAGCAAGAAGAGGAGTTAGAGAAAAAGAAATAATAATTTCTTTACTGTAGGACATCTATTAATATGGTGTCCCTCAGTAAATACATAATATAACAATGAGACAACCAACAGTATCTATAACACCAAGAACAGGAATCACAGGACCGAAAGGAGACAAAGGAGACAAAGGAGATAAAGGAGATAGCCTTGTATGGAATGATGAATACAACAATACTAATTCCTATGATGTCAATGATGCTGTTTCTTATAATGGACAATCATATATTTGCAAATCTGCAACAACAGGGAATACCCCAACAAATACTACTTATTGGGGAATACTGGCAGAAAAAGGTTCTATTGGAAACGCTGGACTTGATATAAATTGGCGTGGTGCTTGGACAAACTCTACAGCATACACAGAAAATGATTCTGTGATTTACAATGGCTCTTCATATATAGCAACAGCAACGCATACTTCGTCAAGCAACACTAAGCCTGGAACTGGTTATAGTTGGAATTCTTATTGGGACTTAATGGCACAAAAAGGTGTAGATGGTACTGGTGCAGGCGATATGCTCTCAATAAACAATTTATCAGATGTTGCAGACTTAGAAACAGCACAATCCAACTTAGGCATTAATTTAAATACAAATGTACGCAAAAGTGGTCTAACTACATTTTTGCCACAACACAGGCAAGTCAAGGAAACCATAAATGTGGATATGACAGACTGGATAGATTATTATGGCAGAGGAACTATAGCCGATGATACAACTGATTATTGGAAGGGAGATCATTCAGTATCTGTTACTACTGACGGTGCGAGCGGATATTGCGGTATATCTAAATCTTTCGCTACTCCTCTGAATTTAGAAAACAAAATAATTAGATTAACTTTCAAAATTAGTGATTGGAGCGAATTAGAAAGCATCAGTCTTGCAGGAAAGCAGGGTACGACTTATCCATCAGTCCATTTGGAATATTTTTCTTCACACGCTAAGAATAACGATGAATGGACGACTTTGTATGTATCTTTTCGTACTGACAATGTGGTCAGTTCTGCGACTTCTTTTGATTCTATAGAAAGATTGTATTTGAAAATAAAAGATAAAGGCAATGCTCCAATAATTGTTAAATTAGGTGGAGAAATTGAAATATTTGAAGCAAATGCAAGAGGCAGCGTTTCTTTCGTGTTTGATGATGGGAAAGCTACGGTGTTAGACGCAGAAAAAGTAATGAGTAAATATGGTTTAACTGGTTCTGTTGCTGTTATTCGTGGGAAAGTCGGAAACGCAGGCTATTTAACAGAAGCGAACTTGAAATATCTGGTTGATAGAGGTTGGGAAATGATAACGCACGGCTCAATTTTATACAACATGACAGACGCAGAAAGAGTTACAGAAGTGAACGAAGCGAGAGATTGGATGCTGGAAAGGGGATTCGCACAATGGGGTCATTACATAAATCCAAACGGATTTACTAATATTACATTTAGAAATGCCTTGAAAGAGGCAGGGTATGTATCCTCTGCGACTATTCATAAATATGGGCAAAGCGTAGACGCTTTTGACCAATATAATATCAACAGATACAGTTTCGATAACGTGACGGCAACTACAGTAAACAATTATTTAGATAAAAGCATATTGGCTGGAACTCACACAGTATTCGGTTTCCATACAACAATGACAATGATTGAAGATGTATGCCAGCATATTATTGATACTGGCATGCCAGTAATAAGATATAGCCATTTTGCAAGTGGTGTAGGTGGTGGAGATATGGACAAGACCATATATGACATCAACAATAGCGGAGTTGTAGATAATTCTGAAAAACTTGGAGGTCAAGAACCAAGCTATTATCTTGACAGAGCTAATCATACAGGAACGTCGTCATTGTATCCAGTTGGTTCTGTGTATATCAATGCTAGTGTGTCAACAAACCCTTCTATATTACTTGGTTTTGGTACATGGGTCGCATGGGGTATTGGTAAGGCAATTGTTGGTATAGATACTTCAGATACAGATTTTGATACGGTTGGAGAAACAGGAGGAGAAAAAGCTCACACACTTGCAGTTAGTGAAATACCACATCAGACTGGTTATTTTACAAAACATGACAGTTCAAATGGTAGTGATATATATACTGCTTCTGGTGTGTTTTCAACTTCAACTGGTCCAGCAAACACATACAAAAGTGGAGGAACTAGCAACACTGGGGCAAGTTCTAAAAATATAATCAAATTTGATAATGGTGGTGGAGGAAATTCTCACAGTAATTTACAACCATATCAGGTAGGATATGTTTGGAAAAGAATAGCATAAAAATAGAAAATATATTTGAAAATAATAAAAAACTATGATTTCAATAAGTAATGAACTTGGATTATTCCAAGAAAAAACAGCACTAAAAGAAGACGTCGACAAAGGAGCAAATACTATTAAAGTACTTAGTATTGCACGTTTTGATGCTAATAAAATATTACTCATTGGGTCGTTTGGCGATGAAGGTGCAGAGATTATAAAGATACATCCAACAACAGCACCTTCAAACAATATCATAACCCTAGTTAGTACTTTGATAAAATCACACTCACAAAGTGTGCAAGTTACTATTTTAGATTATGACCAAATAGAGATTTCACATTCACTAACAGAGACAGGCACAAAAACACTATTAAGTTTAGAAACACTAAACCCTGAAAATGAAACACTAAACTTTGATGATACTTCTCAAACATCTGGTTATTATTTTGTACGATATAAAAACTCAATATCAAATGATTTTAGCTCCTACACAGACCCTATCCCATATAGTGGATGGAGACAAAATACTGTGGGGTATGCTATACAATACGCACTCAGAGATACAGGATATTCACTTGATGAACGAATGGACATAACAATGTTATTCGGAGCATTGAATAGAATGCTTCGTAATGTAAGGGGGCGTTTAAGACGATGGAGCAATTATCAAGAGTTTGATTATATTGTTGGAGCGTTACAGCGTGGGGACAACAGGATAAAACTTCCAGAAACAATTTATGATAAAAATTCAAACAAATCTATATTATCAGTTAAAATTGACGAAAAAAAATTGTCTTATATAGACAAGCAAGCATATGACACACAAATTGGTACAAATACACAAATAAAAATAAGTGCATCGATAGGTGATACAAGTATTGTATTAGAAAATACAAACGACCTAGATGATGATGGTACTATAACTGTATACAATAATAACATACGATATTCCATAACATACACAACAAATGACAAAGAAACAGGAACGCTTGGAGGAATACCAGCAAGTGGAGATGGTTCTATTACAGTTACTTTAGATGTTAATTTAAACGTATGGCAAGATGAGAGTGAAGGACTGCCACAATATTATACTATTTTTGATGGTTATTTATATATCGCACCATTAACACAATACGACAATAAGAATATCATGCTTGATTTTTATAGTGATATAGATTCCATTGATAGCGAAGGAGACATACTAACAGGACCTAGACCAGACATGGCGTTTTTTTATCTCAAAGCATACATGAGGTCAATTAAGGAAGATGAAAGTGAAATGAATTTAAACGACAGTGATTACTATGAATTCAATAGGATTACCTTGGAAGCAGTTCGAAAAGAAAGTTCAGGGCAACGCAAGGGGCGTAAAGTACCAATAAATAGCATTATATATAAATAGATGAGAAAAGAATTTAATGACATATCTTTTAGGAAATATTCTGGTGGAACTTGGCGACAGATTCAAAGCAATATAGCACCTGCAGGCTCTTATCCATTAGCGTTAAATATGGACAGTCATGTTGTTATGGGTTCTTTGGTGAGACGCAAGGGTACTTCGTTATTAGGTGTTCAACAAGAAGCAGGGAAGCGTTGCTATGGACTTTATCAATTTAGAGATAGTGTTAGTACTAACAATAAGGTGTTTACTGTACAGAATACAACCATACATGACCTTTTAGACGGCACGAAAGATTTAACAGGTGAAACAGCGTATAAAAAGACTAGATTCATAACCTATCTTAATAGTGTCTTGCGAGTGAATGGAGTGGATAATGCAAAGTCTTTTAATGGTAATAGTTGGATTACAGTAGGTGGTGCATTCGATTTGCATAATTTTCCTGCAATAACAGATTTAGCGATAGAATGGAAAGACAGAGTCTACTTAGCAGGTGATAATGCGAATCCAGACACACTGTACTATTCAGGTGTCGCAGACCCAACCACAAGAGCTATAAGCTGGGAAAATGGAAATGGCACTATAGTTGTGGAACAAGAGGACGGAGGTGGTGGAATTAAAGCTTTAGAAAAAGTACCTGGCTATTTACTCATATTCAAACGGCACTCAATGAAACGATGGGATGGGTACTCTACTTATCCTGAAGATTTGGTTGACCATGGAGTGCCAAGCCAAGAATGTGTTACAAGAGTAGGGCAAATGGTCATCTTTCTTAATGAAAGTGGTATTTACGCTACTGTTGGTGGTTACCCTAAACGACTATCACGACCAATACAAGAATTTATAAACTCTATTACTAATTTACAAGATGTCGTCGCTTATAGCGATAAAGAGCATGCTTATTTCTTTATTGGTGATGTAAATGTTGCAGGTGTTAATTATAATAATGTTGTTTTAAAATTCAATACACATGATCAAACATGGGATGTTCGTTCGTATGCGTCACCAATACGCTTTGTCTCAAAATATGTAAATAGTAACGACAAAGTATATTTGATAGCTGGTGACGATAATGGTAATGTTCTAACTTTAGATAGTGGAAATGACGATAACGGAAAAGCTATAACTTGGTCAGTAGAAACACATGGGATTGACTTCAATGCGAAAGGACAAGTAAAGATAATTACAGGTATTAGTGTCTTTGCTGATAACATAGAAAATGCTAAGGTCTTTATAAGAACTGACACATTAAAAGAAAAAGAATGGAAACAAATAGGTGATGTGAAAGAATTTATTTATGATATAGATATTGGCAGTGTTAGGTTTCACACACTATTTGTAAAAGTGTCAGGGCGTTCCGATGGCAATCCGTGTACCTTTAATGGTTTTGATTTAAAGAGAAAAGATATAAAATTGATTAAAAGTAGAAAAGTATGAGTATAAATGAACTGGGTTACGACCAATTAGGAAATAAACGGATTAGAATGTTCACGGAAAATCCTCGTTCACATAATAGATTCGATAAAGGTGTAGCACCAGAAATTTTTGTAGATGGTGAATTAGGTGCAAGATTGAGCATAGTTGACGGACATCTACAGTCTAAAGGGTATAAAAAAGACGTGAGCGGATGGAAAATAGACTCAGATGGTGATGTGGAATTTGAAAGTGGAACTTTTAGAGGAGATATAACTGGTGCTACAGGAACTTTTAGTGGTGCATTATCTGGTGCTACAGGAACTTTTAGTGGTGCAGTAACTGGTGCAACAGTAACTATTAGTGGTGGTTTTAATGCTGGTAAATTAACTTTGGGTGGTGATG
>CAMZLD010000054.1 GCA_947311635.1 uncultured Flavobacteriaceae bacterium
AAAATAAAATCAATCCGATAATAAATGCTGGCAGCAAAATTATCCATCCCAATTTTTTATAGCGATTTGGGAATAAATAAAGTGTTTTCATAATATGATCTTTTTAAATTAAACCAAATGTAAAATAAACTTTACTTTTAGACAAATATTTTTTACATAACATTTTATATAATAAGTGTATATTTGTGTTAAATCAAGAAAAACACTTCATGAAATTCCTTAAAAAAGCTCTCAAAATCAGTATAATATTAGTCGCTATAGTAACTATTGCTGGTTACTTTTACATGCAAAAGTTTAAACCTAAATATAACGGAAGTTTACATCTGCAAGGTTTAGAGAACCAAGTAAAAGTACTTTACGATTCTTTTGGCATTCCACATATTTATGCTCAAAATCAAAAAGATGCCTTAACAGCTTTAGGTTATATACATGCACAAGATCGTTTATGGCAAATGGAATTAATGAGAAGGATTGCTCCAGGTAGATTGAGTGAAATCTTAGGTGAAGACACCGTAAAAACCGACATTTTCTTTGCAAGTTTAGGCATTGAAGAAGCTGGTATTAAAGCTATTAACAATATGGATAAAAATGGGCAAGCCTATATTTTGGGGCAAGCCTATATAGACGGTATTAATCAATTTCAAGATAAGGGTGTATTGCCAATAGAATTTAAATTGCTAAACATTAAAAAAGAAAAATACACCATTAAAGACATCTATAATATATTTGGCTACATGTCTTTTAGTTTTGCCATAGCTCATAAAACAGATCCATTACTAAGTAAAATACAAGCCACATTCGGAAACCATTATTTAAAAGATTTAGGGCTCACAACACAGCCTAATAGCACCCTTATAAAAACCACAAATGGTACTGATAGTTATGCAGAGATTACTTCTGAAATGGCACAGATTTTCAACAACAACCCTACGCCTGCATTTATTGGCAGTAACAGTTGGGTAATAGCACCTCAAAAAACAAGTACCGGAAAAGTGATTTTTGCAAATGATCCACACATTGGTTTTGCGCAACCAGCAGTTTGGTACGAGGCGCATATCAAAACACCTAATTACGAAATGTATGGCTACCATTTGGCAGGCACACCGTTTCCGCTCTTAGGTCATAACAGAAATTATGCTTGGGGACTTACCATGTTTCAAAATGATGATTTAAACTTTTATTCAGAAGAAAACAAAAAAGGAGACGACACAAAATATCGATTTAAAGATCAATTTAAAAACTATACTACAAGAACCGAAACTATTAAAGTAAAAGGCAAAAAAGACATTGTATTTACCGTTAAAGAAACCGACCATGGCCCACTGATGAATAATGCCATAGCAGGTTTGCAAAACAAAAAACCCTTGGCCATGCAATGGATTTATACACAATTACCTTCAAAAATGTTAGAAGGACTTTATGAAATAAGTAGGGCAGATGGTATAAAATCTTTTGAAAAAGGTGTGTCAAAAATTCATGCACCCGGTTTAAATGTTATGTATGGTGATGCACAAAACAATGTAGCATGGTGGGCAGCAGCAAAATTATATCAACTTCCGAAAGAAAGCAACTCTAAACTAATTTTAGATGGCGCCTCAGGTAAAGATGAAATTGTACGATTTTTAGATTTTTCTGAAAATCCGCACGCTATAAATCCTAAATGGAATTACGTATATTCTGCCAACAATCAACCAGATTCTATAGCTGGCATGCTCTACCCTGGTTATTATTTACCAGAAGACAGAGCCAAACGCATTGTAACCCTTTTAGAGCCCAAAAATGATTGGTCTGCAAAAGATGTACGTGCTATGATTTTAGACAATACAGCTTCTATGGCACCTATTAATGTAAAGGCATTGGCAGAAGTCATAAAAGTTAATTCGCTTTCTGAAAACGAAAAAAAAGCATGGACAATTTTAAAAAACTGGAAAGGCGAAAACAAACTTAAAAGCATTGGCCCTGTGCTTTATAACAAATGGATTTATTTATATTTAAAAAATACGCTTCAAGATGAATTGGGCAAGGAAGATTTTAATAGAATCATGGCTACTGTCTTAATTAAAACCACTAAAAATGTGCTACTGCAAAATAAAAACTCGGTTTGGTGGGATGATATAACTACCAAAAATAAAAAAGAAACACAAAGTGATATTTTAAATACAAGCTTTAAAGAAGCTATAGTTAGTTTAGAAAAGCAATTAGGATCAAATATAGATACTTGGACTTGGGACAAAGTTCATATTGTATCACATGCTCACGCATTTTCAAAAAAAATGCCTGCTGTTGCACCAATATTCAATGTAGGTCCTTTTCCTATTGAAGGCTCTAAATCGGTGCTTAACAATACGGCATTTCATTATGATCATACAGGTAACTACAAAGTGGTTCATGGTCCGTCAACAAGACGTGTTATAGATTTTAGTGATGTAGAACACAGTATGAGTATTTTACCAACAGGGCAATCTGGCAATGTTTTTAGCAAGCATTACCAAGACCAAGCCAAGATGTATGTAGAAGGAAAATTTAGACCCATGCTTTTAAATAAACAAGAAATAGAAGCCGATTCTAAAAACGTTTTAATTTTAGAACCTTAAAAATAATGCTGCTTCGAGAAAACAAAAAAAACAGTTTAACAGACGTTTAAACAAAAACGCTAACATTCATTAAGCCTTAAATAACTTTCTAAAATTCTTTCCGTAGGGCTTCTATGTATGATGACAATGAATGTCAATGTAGCTTCGTTTCATCTTTTAACAGTTTCAGTATCAATTTGCAAAAAAATCTTTACCTTTAAAGAAAACTAAGAAGATGCTAGAAAAAGTCTATGGAAGCGCCGTGTTTGGCGTAGAGGCCACTACCATTACTGTAGAAGTAAATGTTGATAAAGGCATTGGCTATCATTTGGTTGGTCTGCCAGACAACGCTATTAAAGAAAGTAACTACCGTATTGCAGCGGCTTTGCAAAACAATGGTTATAAAATACCTGGTAAAAAACTCACTATTAACATGGCGCCCGCAGATTTACGCAAAGAAGGCTCTGCGTATGATTTAACGCTTGCCATTGGTATACTTGCGGCATCATCTCAAATAAAAAATACGCATATAGAAAAATATATTATAATGGGTGAGCTTTCTTTAGACGGAAGCTTACAACCAATAAAGGGTGCTTTACCCATTGCCATAAAAGCTCTAGAAGAAGGTTTTGAAGGCTTTATATTACCAAAACAAAATGCCAAAGAAGCAGCCATTGTAAAAGACCTAAAAGTTTTTGGCGTAGATAATATTTTGGAAGTGATTGCTTTTTTTGATCAAGGAAAAGCTTTAGAACAAACCATTATTGACATTGAAAAAGAATTTTATAAAAATTTAGAAAACCCTTTGTTTGATTTTTCTGAAGTTAAAGGGCAAGAATCTATAAAACGTTGTATGGAAATAGCTGCAGCTGGCGGTCATAACATTATTTTAATTGGACCTCCAGGCTCTGGAAAAACCATGCTTGCCAAACGCTTGCCTTCTATTTTACCGCCTATGACTTTACAGGAAGCATTAGAAACTACCAAAATACACTCGGTAGTTGGCAAGGTAAAAGAAACTGGCTTAATGAACCAACGTCCTTTTAGAAGTCCACATCACACCATTAGTGATGTTGCTTTGGTTGGTGGCGGTCAATACCCACAACCAGGTGAAATTTCTATGGCACATAATGGCGTACTTTTTTTAGATGAATTGCCAGAGTTTAAACGCTCGGTTTTAGAAGTTATGCGTCAACCTTTAGAAGATAGAGAAGTTACCATTTCTAGGGCACGGTTTACTGTAACCTATCCTTCTAGTTTTATGTTGGTGGCTAGCATGAACCCAAGCCCTAGCGGTTTTTTTAATGATCCTGATAGCCCAATAACCTCATCTGCTTACGAAATGCAGCGTTATTTAAGTAAAATTTCGGGTCCTTTGTTAGACAGAATAGACATTCATATAGAAGTAACACCTGTTCCTTTTGAAAAACTAAGCGAAGAACGCAAAGGCGAGCCTAGCAAAGCCATTAGAGAACGTGTAACCAAAGCACGTATTGTACAAACCGAACGTTTTGAAGCTATTGATAACATACATTACAATGCGCAAATGCATGTAAAACATATAGAGCAGTTTTGCAAACTCTCACAAGAAAGTAAAGACTTGCTTAAAAATGCTATGGAACGTTTAAACCTTTCTGCTAGAGCTTACGACCGTATTTTAAAAGTAGCACGTACCATTGCCGATTTAGAAACAGTACCAAACATTTTACCAAACCATATTGCAGAAGCCATTCAATATAGAAGTCTAGATAGAGAAGGCTGGTTGGGTTAAAAAATAGTATATTTACATTATGGAACCTGTTTTAAAAAGCATTTTAATTCTAGACATTGTACTTATTTGTACATTATCTTTATTTCGATTTATTGCTAAAAACCTTGAAATAAATTCTTTGGTTGGCTACAGAACAAAAAGAGCTATGCAAAATGAAAAAAACTGGAAATTTGCTCAAGAATTTTCTTCTAAAAATTGGTTGTTAGTTATTCCATTAATGCTGCTGGCACAAACGTTCTATTTTTTTAACAAGAACTTAGATATTATTTTTATTTCTATGGTAGTATTTGTGATTTATACCATTATTTTAATTTTTATAACGGAGCATAAATTAAAAAATTTGTAGCTTTACTTTACAAAATAAGCTGCATCAGGATTGTTAAATTATAAATTCTACTCTTTAAATCAAAATTAAGAATTAGTAGTGTCCGTCTAAAGACGTAAGACTGTTTCACTGTTAGACGAAAGATAAAAGACTTGATTGTAACTATACGATAAACAGTTATTTTGAAATTTATGGTTATTGATAGATAACATAAATTAAAAAAACAGAAAATGCAAGGTGTCTATTTAAAAAAGCTCTTAGAACCTCTATTAAA
>CAMZLD010000055.1 GCA_947311635.1 uncultured Flavobacteriaceae bacterium
AAATAGAATTTATTCTTTTCAAAAAAGAAAACTGACAACTAACAATCTATTTACTCCCAAATATCTGTTCTGTAATGCTCTTCTTCTCCCTCAATAATTTGTACATACGTACGGTAACGAGAATAAGCAATATCACCAGTTTCTACAGCGTCTTTAATGGCGCATTTGGGCTCTTCTAAATGCAAACAATTATTAAATTTACAATTATTTTTTAAAGTAAAAAACTCTGGAAAATAGTGATCTAGATCTTCTTTTTCTATATCTACCACACCAAAACCTTTAATACCTGGCGTGTCTATAATACGTGCATCAAAACTCAAATCGAACATTTCTGCAAATGTTGTAGTATGTTGCCCTTGCTTGTGTTGTGTAGAAATTTCTTTGGTTTTTAAATCCAATGATGGTTCAATAGCATTTACCAAAGTCGATTTTCCAACACCAGAATGCCCAACAAACATACTTGTTTTACCAAGCATTAATTCTTTAATTATAGCTACATTTTTATTTTCTGTAGCCGAAACCTCAACACATTGATAGCCAATTTTTTCGTAAATATCTTTAAGATACAGTACTTCTGCTCGTTGTTCTATTTGATATGCATCTATTTTATTAAAAACTAATATTGTTTTAATATGGTATGCTGCTGCTGTAACTAAGAACCTATCTATAAAGCTTGTTAAGGTTGGTGGGTTGTCAATAGTGATTAACAAAAACACCAAATCAATATTAGAAGCTATAATATGTGTTTGTTTTGAAAGGTTAACAGATTTACGTATAATGTAATTACTGCGCTCTTTAATGGTGTGTATGACGCCAATAGTTTTGTTATTTGTATCTTCTGCATTAAATGCTACTACATCACCAACAGCAACTGGGTTAGTGCTTTTAATACCTTTAATTCTGAATTTTCCTTTAATTCGGCATTCAAAAAAATGGCCTTTTGTAGATTTTACCAAATACCAACTGCCTGTAGACTTATAAACTGTACCTATCATTAATACAAAGGTGTAATAATTTCTTGATTTATACTAATAAATTAAACCTCACAGGCTTTTAAAACCTGTGAGGTCTATATTGATATCTTCAAAGAAAGTTGACCTTAACTATTAATAATTTTTTCTTGGTGATTGATAGATTCTTGATGAATACCTTTAAATAAGTTTGAAATAAACGCTTGACTCAAGTTGTTTTCTTTTCCTTCTAGAATCATTTTCTCTAAAATTTCGTTCCAACGTTTTACTTGCAATATAGCCACATTTTTAGATTTTTTTAAGGCGCCAATTTTATCGGAAACTTTCATACGTTTACCAAGCATTTCAATAATTTGGTGATCTATAACGTCTATTTGTGTTCTCATGGTATTTAAAGCATTTTTATATGCTGCTTCTGTATCTGTTGCTTTACGAATTTTTAAATCTTCCATCATTTGAATTAAAAATGGCGGTGTTATTTGTTGTTTGGCATCACTCCAAGCATTGTCTGGATCAAAATGTGTCTCTACCATTAAGCCATCATAATTTAAATCGAGTGCTGTTTGACAGATATCAAAAATGATATCTCTTCGCCCTGCAATATGAGATGGATCACAGATTAATGGTAAATCTGGAAACCGATTTTGTAGCTCGATTGGTATTTGCCATTCTGGATTGTTACGGTAACGTGTTTTTTCATACGTAGAAAATCCTCGGTGAATAACGCCTAAATTTTTAATATTTGCTGTGTATAAACGTTCAATTCCTCCTAACCAAAGTGCCAAATCTGGATTTACTGGGTTTTTTACTAATACAATTTTATCGGTTCCGTTTAAAGCATCTGCAATTTCTTGTACAATAAATGGACTTACGGTAGAACGCGCACCAATCCACAATAAATCTATATCGTGCTCTAAGGCGAGTTTTACGTGGTTAGCATTCGCAACTTCTGTGGCAGTTTTTAATCCTGTTTCGGATTTTACTTTTTGCAGCCATTTTAAACCTAGTGCTCCAACACCTTCAAAGTTTCCTGGACGAGTTCTTGGTTTCCAAATACCTGCTCTAAAATAATTTACATCAGAATCTTTTAATTGATGTGCAATATTTAAAACCTGCGCTTCGGTTTCTGCACTGCAAGGCCCTGCTACTACGAGTGGATGATCTAAATTCATGTCATCTAACCATGTTCTTAATTCTTTTGTATTCTTCATCTGCTACTTATTTGTGGCGTTTATTTTATGCCGTTTAAAATTTGTTTTATATGGTTTGTACTTTTCATTTTCTGAAAAATTTCTGAAAATTTATCTTGTTGCATTAAGCTTTTAAATTCTTCTAAATTATTGATGTATTTTTCTAGTGTTTCAATTACATTTTCTTTGTTTTGCTCAAAAATAGGCGTCCACATGGCTGGCGAACTTTTTGCCAAACGCACTGTAGATTCAAATCCACTACCTGCCATATCAAAAATATCGCGTTCGTTTTGTTCTTTTTCTATAACTGTTTTTCCTAACATAAAGGAACTAATATGCGATAAATGTGACACATAAGCAATATGTTTGTCGTGTGAATGTGCGTCCATATATCTAATTCGCATTCCGAGTGTAGCAAAAATACCCAGTGCTTTTTCTTGTAATTGAAAGGCTGTTTTTTCGACTTCGCAAATAATATTTGTCTTGTCTTTAAACAAACCTTTTATGGCTGCTGATGGCCCAGAAAATTCTGTCCCTGCAATGGGATGCGTTGCTAAAAAATTTCTTCTTTTTGGATGCTTTTCTAAGGTCTTGCAAATTAATTCTTTGGTTGAGCCAACATCCATCACTAAAGTATCGTCATTAACAATGTTCAATACTTTTGGCAGCACCTCTATTTGCGCATCTACAGGAATTGAAACAATTACAATTTCGGCTTTATCCAATTCTTTAAAACTTGATTTTTGATGAATAACACCTAATTTTAATGCTTCATCTAAATGTGCTTCCTTGGTGTCAATTCCATATATTTTTGCTTTTGGATATTTTTCTTGAATATCTAAAGCCATGCTTCCTCCAATTAATCCTATTCCTATAATAAATACGTTCATTTTGTTCTTTATTTTAGACCTCACAGGTTTTAAAAACCTGTGAGGTCTTTTTAACTATTTCTATATTCTTTCTATTGCTTCTTTAATTATGGATGATGAAACACATAATGAAAAACGAATATATCCTGCTCCTTTTGTGCCAAATACGGTTCCTGGTGTGATGAATATATCTTTTTTATAAAGCAATTTATCTACCATATCTTCAGAAGTTATTCCTGTTGGTAATTTTGCCCAAACAAACATTCCTGAAGCGTTTTTATTATACGTGCAATTTAATTTATCTGCCAATTGCCAAACCAATGTTCTTCTTTCTTTATATATTTTATTCAGTTCTACAAACCAATTATTTGATAGTTCTAGTGCTGCAATAGCACCTTTTTGAATGCCGTAAAACATACCAGAATCCATTTGTGTTTTTACCTTTAAAACTTGTTTTACAAATTGCTCATTGCCTTGTAGCATACCAACACGCCAACCTGCCATATTAAACGATTTACTGAGTGAATTTAACTCTATTGCAATCTCTTTTGCGCCTTGAATCTGTAAAATACTTTGCGGGTTGTCATTTAATATAAAACTATAAGGATTGTCGTTTACAATTACTATTTTGTGCTTTTTTCCGAAGGAAATTAACTTTTCAAAAGTTTCTTTTTGTGCGTTTGCGCCTGTTGGCATGTGTGGATAATTGATCCACATTAATTTTACTTTACTTAAATCTTGTTTTTCTAATTCATTAAAGTTTGGCTGCCAATTAGTACTTTCATCTAAATTATAAAAAATCTTTTTAGCTCGTAACAAATCACTTACCAATGCATACGTTGGATATCCTGGATTTGGTATTAGCACAGTATCTTCTTCGTTTAAAAAAGCCATAGAAATATGCATAATGCCTTCTTTACTTCCCATTAAGGGTAAAATTTCTTTATCGGCATTTAAAAAAACATTGTACTTATTTTTATAAAAGTTAGCCATTGCGTTTCTTAATTCTGGCAAGCCTGTATAGGGTTGGTATTTATGTGCCAACGCATCATTTAAACTGTTAGAAATGGCGCTTACCACCTCTTTTGGCGGTGCCAAATCTGGACTACCAATGCCTAGATTTATAATTGGTTTTCCTTCGCTTTCTAGCTTTCTAACCTCGCTTAGTTTTATAGAAAAATAGTATTCTTGTATTGCTTTTGTTCTATTGGCAAATTGTATCATGCTCTACCGTTTTTATATTCTCCTAAAATTTTAAAATCTAAAGCCATAATTTCTATAATTGATTTTGCTTTTTGATAATCTTCGTATTTATCAAAAGTTACATCTACAAAAAAGGCATATTTCCAAGGTGTTTCAATTTTAGGTAGTGATTGTATTTTGGTTAAATTCAATTTACAATCACTCATTACATTTAAAACTGCTGCAAGACTTCCTCTTTTGTGATCTAACTCGAATTTTAAAGATGCTTTATTGATAGCTGCAATTCCGTTTTTTGGGTTGGTTGTTTGTACAATTACAAAACGTGTAGCATTGTTTGTTATGGTCTGTATTTTATTTGACAGTACGTTTAAACCATAAATTTCTGAAGCAATTTTTGGTGCAATAGCTGCAATGCCTTTTAGATTTCCTTCAGCAATTCTTTTTGCAACATCTGCTGTATCTACATCTTCTACCAACTTAATGTGTTTGTGTTTTTTAAAGAATTCTTTACACTGCAACAACGCCATTGGGTGCGAATATACTTCTGTAATATCTGCTATTGATTGATCTTTCAACGCCATTAAATGGTGGTGAATATTTAAATATTGCTCACCAACAATATGTAAATTATGGCTATCTATTAAAGCGTAATTTGGAATGATAGAGCCTGCAATGGTATTTTCAATTGCCATGATGGCTTGGTCACTTTTTTTGGTAATGACACTATTTACTAGTACATCAAAAGACAAACATTCGTGTAACTTTATGTTTTCTCCGTAATAATTGCGTGCCACAATATGGTGGTTGGATCCTTTTATACCTTGAATGGCTATTTTTTTCATTTTAGTTCAAAAAAAAAGCCTCGAAAATCGAGACTTTAAATAATATTATTTGTTAAACAATAGGATACAAGTCTCAGCTTTTATTAAAAAAATAAAAGTAAAAATAGAAATGGTTCCAGTTGTTTTGATAATTCATTGTTGGTGTATTTGTTGTACATGTCAAATCTAAACATAAAAATGAATTACACAATAGTTTTATTGAAATTTTATTTTTTCGCCGCAGTTGGTGTTTTATTTGCAACAGAACAACAAAGAAAGAAATTCATTAAATAGCTCATTTATTTAAGAATAGGATTTAAAAAAAAGTACCCATGTTGAGTGCTTTTTTTGGTTTAAACGGTGTCCGTTTGGTTTGTACTGTCTGCTAATCCTTTTGTGTGGTACTACTGGAATTTGTTTTAGAATTAATTGTTAGAGCTTCGTAAGCTACAAGAGCTGTGTGTAAATAGAGTTTAACCTCAACTAAATCTCCATATTTTTTTCGTGCGCGTTCATAATTTCCCCAAGTACCGTCATTATTTTGATTTTTTAACAAATATGTTACAGCATTATCTAACGCTAAATCATTTACATTTAACATCTTCATACAAGTTACAAGTTCTGCTAATATATCTCTATTGTTTTTTAGTTGATATGTTTTAGCGAGTTTAGGTAAAACAGCGTATAAATAATTTAAATCTTCCATTCCAAACTTTGATTGTGTTTTTTTCGCTCCATATTCAAAGGCTATAAAAACAAAATGGGTTAATTCATATGCTTGACTTAAAGTATATTGATTGGCATTTAACTTATTATTCAATATTCCTTTGTAATTTTGAGTATTGCTAATTATTGTAGGTTTCTTTAATTTAAAATAATTATAATAATTTTCAAAAGCACATTTTTGCCAATCGCCTCGTAATTTTAAATGATAATCTATTTTACTTTTTACTTTTTTAAGTTCTGTTTTATAATACGTTACATCAAATCCTAATTCTTCTAACAAATATAAAATACGCAGATATGACATGCTATTTTTCTTGAAATTTTTTGCATCCAAACTATCTAAATTATGAAAATATTTCAGCAAGGTGTAATCATATATTTTTTGCAGTTTATTTTTAATTTGCTGTCGTTCAGCACCTCTTTTTGCTTGATTAAACAGTTTTAAACCAAGTCCTAAATATTCAGAAAAATGCTTTTGTAAAGGGGAATTTTTATTTTTTATTTTTTCGATATTAAAATCTAATGCTAAAAACCATTCTGCTGTTCTTTTTTTTGTTTTAGTCAAGTTGTTCCCTTTTCCTACTTTATCTTTAGGGCGTTTTCTTTGTTGTATTAACTCTTTCTTCGGCTTATTTTTAACACTATTTTCTTTATTCTTCGTACAAGATATAAATGCTAAAAATAGGCTTATACTTATTATCAATCCTTTTTTCATGGGTACTTTATTTTTTTGACATTGTAATTCCAGCAATATATCCTCCTGTTTACTTATTTTGGAAGTTTCCCCGCTGCCGCATGAGTTTCCTCGTGTGGTATTAATAAAACTAATAATCAAAGTTAACACTAAAAATATTCTTAATTTTTATTTAATGGGTAGAAACTATAAATTTAATAATCTAGATGCAGAATATTTTGTAAGTTTTGCTGAGGTAGAATGGTTAGAAGTTTTTACAAGAAATAGGTATAAAGATAATTTATTAGAGAGTTTGCAATTTTGTCAAAAAGAAAAAGGAATGAAATATTTTAAATTAAACAGTCGAAAGAGAGTTTATTCTTTAGTAGACGAAGATGAAACAAAAATAACCTATATCTCTAAGGCGAGTTTCTTTTGGTGGAGCTGGAGGATTTAAACCCAACTTTTGGCTAACGACTATAAATGCGCCATTTAGTTGGATAATTGCATTTGGCCTCTACAAAATCAGCCTCAAAAATGGTTGTAAAATGTTTTAAAATGTTGCTTTTAACAGCTGCTATGTCTATTTTCTGGTTAAGCTCTGCTTGTAATGATGTAACTGCTTTGCCCTTGATGCCACAAGGTATAATATGATCAAAATAACCCAAATTGGTATTTACATTTAAAGCAAAACCATGCATGGTTACCCAACGAGATGTACGTACACCCAGCGCACAAATTTTTCTTGCAAAAGGCGTTCCTACATCTAGCCAAACACCTGTTTCACCTTCGCTTCTTACGCCTTTTAAACCGTATTCGGCAATTGTTTTAATGATGACTTCTTCTAATTTGCGAAGATATAAGTGTATATCACTAAAAAAATTATCTAAATCTAAAATAGGATAACCTACAATTTGCCCCGGACCATGATAGGTAATATCACCACCACGATTGCTTTTGTAAAATGAAATACCTCTTTCTTTTAATTGTTGCTCATTTAATAGAAGATTAGAAATGTCACCACTTTTACCCAAAGTATACACATGCGGATGCTCAACAAACAAAAAATAATTGGGCGTTGCAAGGGTTGTGTTGTTATTTCGGTTGGCAATTTTAAGATCAATAATTTGCTGCATTAAAGTATCTTGGTATGCCCAAGTTTCTTTGTAAGGCTTTTGCCCTAATTCTTTAAAATGTACTGCTTTGTTCAAACCGTTGTTTTTAGAATTCAAAAATACAATGTTTCATCCATTTAATCGTTCAAAGTTTTAATTACATTTGTACCAAAGCAAATTACCATGTCTATTGAAGTTAAAAATGTTACCAAAACATACCAAAATCAGAAAGCCCTAAATGCAGTTAGTTTTTCTATTGAAAAAGGCGAGATTGTTGGTTTTTTAGGTCCCAATGGCGCAGGAAAATCGACAATGATGAAGATTTTAACAGGTTATATTTCAGATTTTGATGGTGAGGCCTTGTTGTGTGGAAATAGCATTAAAGAACAGCCCATTGTAGCTCAAAAATTAATAGGGTATTTGCCAGAACATAATCCGTTATACGTAGATATGTATGTGCGCGAGTATCTGCAATTTAATGCTACTATTCATAAAATACAGAAATCCAAAATTGCTGAAGTTATTGAAACTGTTGGCTTAGCACCCGAAGCGCATAAACAAATAAAACAATTATCTAAAGGCTACCGCCAACGTGTTGGTCTGGCTGCAGCACTGTTGCATGACCCAGAAATATTGATTTTAGATGAGCCAACAACAGGTTTAGACCCTAATCAGTTACTAGAGATTAGAACTTTAATTAAATCATTAGGTAAAGACAAAACCATTTTATTTTCTACACACATCATGCAAGAAGTAGAAGCTGTTTGTGATCGTGTTATCTTGCTTAAAAAAGGAGAAATTGTTGCAGATAAGAAGCTTTCAGAAATAAAAACCAGTAGCAAACAACTAATAGAAGTTCAGTTTGACTTACGTATAGAACCTCAGTTTATTAAAAAATTACCAAATGTTGTTTCTGCCATTAACACCTATGAAAATGTTTGGGAAATTACTTTTGAAACCACCGAAGACATGCGCCCTAAAGTATTTGATTTTGCACAGCAAAATGGTTTAAAAATATTACAATTAAATGCCAAAAACACCGATTTAGAGGCTGTATTTAGAGCATTGACACATTAATTGTAAAGCAACTTACCCGTATAATGTGCTGTTACATTTACAATGGGCGGATGCGTAAAAGAAATTACATCACCAACAGAATAAATATTTCCTTTGATTTCGTTTACAGGATGTACTAGAATATCGTTGGTGCTTCGCGTTAAAAGTGTAACATTATCTGCAATCAACTGCGCACCTTCAAAACGACAATCTCCTGCATAAAAACCAACATTTAAATTTGTAGTTGCCCCTTTTATATAAAAATTTGAATTTCCGTTAGACGTTATTTTAAATGTAGTGGCATTTATGTCTAAATAAAAGTCGCCCACATTGGTAAAATCATTTTGAAAATCTTCACTTAATAATGATAAATTGGTGTAATTTAAAACACCATCACTACGCACAGAACCTTCAGAAGAATTTCGTATTTCTGTAATATTAGGAGCCGTAACAATCACTTTGGTAATACCATAATCACGTACATAATTACAGGTGTTATTATCTGTAATAATAAGCCTGTTATTTACAACTTCTACCGCCACATCTGGCAATAAGTTTTCGCCAGTTTCTACAACAACTTGTTGAGGGCCTTCTTTAAGAACGAGTGAAACACGCTCATGAATCAAAATTTTATCAAAAGCTGTTACTGTAAATTCTTGCTGAATGATGTTTCCTGCTGTTTGAAAACAATCATTTGCATTTTCGCTATCACAGCTTGCAATGACAATTGAAAGTATAAAAAGTAAAAATATTTTTTTCATTTATTGCTGTTTTAAAATTGATAACCTATGCCAATTTCTAATGCTTCGGCTCTAAAGAGGTTTACTTTCAAGCCTACTTCAGAAAACAGGTGTTTTGATAATTTGTTTTTGATTGCAAAGCGTTCGTAAACACCGCTTATGTATTGAAAAGGAGCATGTACATGGTAACCTATTTGGCTTACCAAAGCAAAGTGATTAAAGGTTAGTTCATGACCTACAAAAACACCTATTCGGTCAGTGTTATTGGCGCTTTCATTTGCAAATTCGGTTGCATTGTAATATGGAATGTAATTTTTTATAAAAGGCGTTATAAAATAATCTACGCCTGCAGTTAAGGTGCTGTAATAGTTTATTTTTTTTGAAGCAAAGCCTGTAAAATGATAAAAAGCATGTTTACCGCTTCCTATTTCTTTAGACTGATTTAAACCACTTCTAAACACAAAGTTGAATTTAATTTTAGCATTCTTATTTTCTTCTGAAAGTGCTAGGGTTTCTGCCTTCGGAAGTATCCGATTTTCAAAATTATAATGCAGACCAAGTGTAAATGCTAGGGTGTTTAAACCCAAGTTAGGATTTTTAAAACTAGCATTAGAATAATGAATTAAGGTAATACCTGTTTTAAAACCAAGGGTTTTCCATAAGCTTTCATTTTGATAGCCAACATTGGCAAACCCACTTAAAAGTAAATGCGATCCAAATGCAAAATTTTGATTGTTGGTAAATGCATCATAAGGATTGGTGTTGTAACCAAGCCCTAATCCAGTTTTTAAAAACCAGGTTCTTGGTGTTTTATTTTTTCCGAAGTAAAAGGTGTAATGTCTGTACAAACTGAAAGATTGTCCTAAAACCTTTGAGTTAAAGTTTTGATAGATGAAAGAAAAACCTTGATCAGGATAATTGTAATGTTGGTTAAAAGCAGTTTTTTCTGTTTTACGTTGATTGTAGCTTAATAAGATTCCGAAAGGATTCCCTTCAATAGCAGTATTTAAAGATTTGTCGTGCTCTATTGCCATACCGTAGAAAGCAGAAACGTCTATAAAATCATTGCTTTGTGAAAAACCAGCAATTTTGAAAGCCAAAAATAGTATTAAAAGTCCTTTTTTCATCTTAGTTAAATCGGTAGCCAACGGCAAATGCAACGTTTTCTGCATTAGCAGCATGTGCTTTTAAACTTACCATGGCAAAAAGATTGTTATTAAAATAGCGTTTAATCCCTAAACGTTCATAGACATTGCTTTCGTAGAAATAAGGGGAATATACGTAATAGCCTAATTGTGCTACAATAGAAATTTTATTTATAAATAATTCGTGTCCTACAAATACACCAACACGTTTCCAGTCAGGAGCTTTTTGAGTTAAATCTTCACCGTCAATAATGCGTTGTAATTTAATGTGTTCTTTTAAAAAGTATGTTAAAAAAACATCGGTACCCAGTTGTATAGATGATTTTATGTTAAGCCGTTTGTCGGCATATCCAGACAATGTAAAAAAAGGTTTGGTGCCAGTGCCAATATAATCAGATTCGTTTACGCCTGTTCTAAAAACTGCATTGAAACGTATTTTTTCTTTGAATTTTTTAGTTTCGGAATTTAAATGAAATTCTTGAGGTTTGTCTTCTAAATCATAGTTGATGCCAGCTGTAACACCCCACGTATTAATACCTGTATTTGGTGCTTTAATGCTAGAGTTTGAAGCGTGAATAAAGGTAAATCCTGCTTGTAAGCCAAGTTTGTCAAAAAGGTGTTCTCTTTGGTAATACAGTTTAAAATAAGTACTCGAATTTAAACGCGTTCCAAAAGCGACATTTTTATTGTTGTTTACTTTGTCATAAGGATGCGTATTGTACGCTAAGCCAATACCTGCTCTAAAAATGAGTTTGTTTTTTGCGTGTCTATTAAAAAGGTAAAAATTATAATGCCCATAAATAGCATAAAGGCTTCCTAATATTTTGTTTTTATAATCTTGGTATGAAAAAGAAACGCCAAAGTCTGGATAATTATAGCGGTGTTCCCAAGCTTGATTTCCGTAGTTACGTTGGTTCCAACTCAGAATAAAGCCACTTGGATGTCCTAATATTAATGGCGCTACATTTGGTTGGTGTTTTAAAATGTTTCCGTAGAAATTTTCTAGTTGAATGTATGAGCCTTTTTTTGATTGTTCTTTTTCTTGAGCAGTACTCCATAAAAACGAAAAACTTAAAAAAAGAAAGAGTATTTTTTTCATACTTAATTTAAAATTGAATACACAAAAATAGCATTATTAATTTAGTTTATAGTGTATTTGTGCTTTTTCTAATTGTTGCAATAAGTTGTTAGAGATGGTTATTTTTTTACTTCTGCTTGGTAGGTTTAAACTTAACTTTTCAGGCTCATCAACAATATAAAAATGAATATTTTTACTTCCAGAATGCTCTTTTAGAAGTGTTTCTAATTGTGAAATTCGTTGTTTTGTAAGGCTATCAATATCTAATTTTACGGTGATTTTTTTTGATAAAGCTTCTAAGGTGTCTTGTAACAATTGAAAGCTATTGAATTGTAAGCGTACTTCTCCTTCTCGCCATCTAGGCTTTACAAAAATTTTAATATGTAAAAAAGAATTGACTACTAAAAAATGTCTATGTTTTAAGTAATCTTCACCAAAGATTCTAAATTCGTGTGCGCCAGAATAATCTTCTACAGTAAATGATGCCCAGCCTTTTCCGTTTTTAGAGATGCGGTTTTCTACGCTTGTTAAAATTCCGCCAATAGATATTTCTTTATTAAGTAGTGCTTTTTCATTTTGAAAAACATCTACACTAGCATTGCAAAAATAGCGAAGTTCATTTTTATAATCGTCTAATGGGTGACCCGAAATATAAATACCAACAACTTCTTTTTCTTTAGATAGTTTCTCCATGATACCCCAAGGTTCGCATTGTGGAATATCGGGTTCTGGAAATTGTACTTCGGAAGCTTCACCAAACATAGAAATTTGTGCAGAGTTTTTATTTTCTTGAAATTTGTTTCCAAAGCGTAAAGCTTTTTCTATAAAGGTAAGTCCTCTTTCATCTTCTATAAAGTATTGTGCTCTATGTGTATTGGTAAATGAGTCAAAACCACCTGCTAAGACCAAATTATCGAACGCTTTTTTATTTGCAGCCCGTAAATCAACACGTTTTGCTACATCAAAGATAGAAGTATAATTTCCGTTTTCTTTTCGTTCATTGATTATTGCCTTTACAGCATTTCCGCCAACACCTTTAACGGCAGCCATTCCAAAGCGTATTTTACCTTCTTTGTTGACACCGAATTTTAAGAAAGATTCATTAATGTCTGGACCTAAAACTTCAATGCCTGCACGTTTGCATTCATTCATAAAAAACGAAACAGATTTAATATCATTCATGTTATTTGACAAGACTGCTGCCATATATTCGGCCGGATAATGTGCTTTTAAATAGGCGGTTTGGTAGGCAATATAGGCATAACATGTTGAGTGAGATTTGTTAAAGGCGTAGGCTGCAAAAGCTTCCCAGTCTTTCCAAATTTTTTCTAAAATTTCTGCAGGATGACCGTTTTTTTCGCCGCCTTGCATAAATTTCGGTTTTAGCTCTTCTAGTAAGGAAAATATTTTTTTTCCCATGGCTTTACGCAATGTATCTGCCTGGCCTTTGGTAAAACCTGCCAGTTTTTGAGAAAGCAACATTACTTGCTCTTGGTAAACGGTAATTCCGTAGGTTTCTTTAAGGTATTCTTCCATTTCTGGAAGGTCGTATGCTATTTCTTCAATACCATGTTTACGCATTATAAACAGTGGTATGTATTCCATTGGACCCGGTCTGTACAATGCATTCATTGCAATTAAATCAGCAAAAACTGTTGGTTTTAAAGATTTTAGATGCTTTTGCATGCCAGCAGATTCGTATTGAAAAATCCCAACGGTTTCTCCTTTTTGAAATAGCTCATACGTTTTTTCATCATCTAAAGGAAAATCATCAGGAATCAATTCTTTCCCATGTATTGCCTTTACAATTTTACAAGTATCTTTAATAAGGGTTAATGTTTTTAAACCTAAAAAATCCATTTTTAGTAAGCCTGCACTTTCAACAACATTGTTGTCAAACTGCGTTACATACATATCAGAATCTTTAGCAGTTGCTACGGGTACAATGCTAGTAATATCTTGTGGTGTAATAATGACACCACAGGCATGCGTGCCTGTATTTCTAACAGAACCTTCTAATGATGCAGCTTTTTGAATTGTGATAGCTTCTAATCCATTACCATCTGCAATGGCTCTTAACTCATCTACTTTGTCACGATCTTCTTTACGAAGTTCTTTAATTTTGCCTATACTTTTTTCATCTTCACCAAAAATGTATTGCAGCTTTGTCATAGGTATGAGCTTTGCAATACGGTCTGCTTCAAATAAAGGTAAATCTAAAACACGCGCTGTATCTCGTATAGAAGATTTGGCAGCCATGGTTCCGTAGGTAATAATTTGAGCAACCTGATTTTTACCGTATTTTTCGATTACAAAATCGATTACTTTTTGACGCCCTTCATCGTCAAAATCAATATCAATATCTGGTAGCGATACACGGTCTGGATTTAAAAAACGCTCAAAAAGCAAATCGTACTTTATAGGATCTATATTGGTAATCCATAAGCAATAAGCAACAACAGATCCAGCTGCAGATCCACGTCCTGGACCAACAGAGACATCCATTTTACGAGCTTCGGCAATTAAATCCCAAACAATTAAAAAATAACCTGGATAGCCTGTTTTTTCGATAATAGAGAGTTCAAAATCAATACGTTCTTTGGTTTCTTTATCTATATCACCGTAACGTTTTTTAGCGCCCTGGTAGGTTAAATGTTTTAAATAAGCATTTTCACCTCTAACGCCACCGTCTTTTGCATCTTCTTGGTGAATAAATTGTGATGGAATATCGAATTTAGGTAATAGTACATCTCTTGCTAACGTGTAGATTTCTATTTTATCTACTATGTCTTGAATGTTTGTAATGGCTTCTGGCACATCATGAAACAGCTGTTTCATTTGCGCACCTGTTTTAAAGTAATATTCGGTATTGTCTAGTCCAAAACGATAGCCACGGCCTTTTCCTTTTGGTGTTGCAACTTTTTCGGCATCTTTTACACAAAGCAAAATATCATGGGCATCTGCATCTTCTTGGTGAATATAAAACGTATTATTTGTTGCTATGAGTTTTACAGCGTGTTTTTTAGAAAATGTTTGTAATACGGTATTGACATGGTTTTCGTTTTCTTGCTGATGACGCATGATTTCAAGGTAAAAATCATCTTTAAAAGTAGCTTTCCACCATAGTAAAGCTTCTTCTGCTTGGTTTTCACCAATATTTAAAATTTTATTGGGTATTTCGCCGTATAAGTTTCCGCTTAAAACAATAAGATCATCTTTGTATTGTTCTACAATAGATTTATCAATTCTTGGAATATAATAAAAACCTTTTGTATGCGCTATCGAAGACATTTTTGCCAAATTATGATAGCCTTTTTTGTTTTTTGCCAGAAAGACAATTTGATAACCATTGTCCTTTACACTTTTATCTAAATGATTTTCGCAAACATTTAAGGTGCAACCTAAAATAGGTTTTAAAGGTATTGCGTTTTGATCAAGAGTTTTGTTGTGATTTAAAATTTCTTTAACAAAATAAAAAGCACCCATCATATTGCCAATGTCTGTCAAAGCAACTGCGGGCATATTGTCTTTAATAGCAGCTTGAACTAGATTTGAAATGCTAGAAGTAGATTGTAATATTGAAAATTGCGAATGATTATGTAAATGAGCAAATACAGCATCTTTTAAAGCTGAGTTTTCTTTTGCTGGCGCTTTTTCTAGCGTTGTTGCTGCTTTGTTTTTTAGTTTGGCACTTTCCTTTTTAAGATTTACATGTTTAATACCAGTAAGAGGAATGGGTAATGGATTTACTTCTTTAAATTCTTGTAGGTAGTTTTGATCTGCTTTTAATTCTTCTGAAGTGTAATTACCCAATCGTAAAAGTTCTAAAAAACAACGTGTAGTAGCTTCAACATCTGCTGTAGCATTATGCGCTTCTGCAAAGGGTGTTTTAAAAAGATATTGGTGTAATTCTGTAAGTGTAGGAAGCTTGAATTTTCCGCCACGCCCACCAGAAATTTGACAAAGGCTAGCAGTTTTTTCAGTACAAGTATCTAAAACAGCTAAATCATTTAGGGTTGTTTCTAAGTTGTTTCTGTAAAATTCGCAACCCATTATATTTAGGTCGAATTTTACATTTTGCCCTACTATAAAGATTGTTTTAGCTAAAGCTTCATTAAAATATGCTAAAACGGTTAGTAAATCTTCTCCTTTTTGAGAAGCAAGCTCTGTAGAAATTCCGTGAATTTGCTCTGCATCATACGGTATGTTAAATCCATCTGGTTTAATTAAATAATCATGATGCTCAATTAATTTTCCATGTTTATCATGTAATTGCCATGCAATTTGAATACATCTAGGCCAATTATCTAGGTCTGTAATAGGAGCATTCCAGCGTTTTGGCAATCCAGTAGTTTCGGTATCAAATATTAAATACATGCTGCATTTTAAAGGTAAAAATAAAGCACTAAAAGTACTAGATTATTGTCGAAAAAGAGCTGTCAAATAGCGAGTAGTTATTAACATTATTAATTTGAGTTAAAAGTAATTAAATAATAATATTCTTTGTATATTTGCACCCTTAATTAATAATCAAGGTCGAGAACCTTAAAATTTTAAAATAAATGTCAGTAAAAATTAGACTACAAAGACACGGAAAAAAAGGAAAACCATTTTATTGGATCGTAGCAGCGGATGCACGCGCAAAAAGAGATGGAAAATACTTAGAAAAACTAGGTACTTACAACCCAAATGTTAACCCAGCTATTATTGATTTAAATGTTGATGACGCTGTAAAATGGTTGCAAAATGGTGCACAACCAACAGATACTGCAAGAGCAATTTTGTCGTATAAAGGTGTAATGTTAAAAAACCATTTAGCGGTAGGTGTTCGTAAAGGCGCTTTAACAGAAGAGCAAGCAGAAGCTAAATTTGAAGCTTGGTTACAAGAAAAAGAAGAACGCGTAGGTTCAAAAATTTCTGGCTTAGACAAAGCAAAAGCAGCAGCAAAAGCAAAAGCTTTAGAAGCAGAAAAAGAGGTGAATGAAAAGCGTAAAGCTGCAGCAGCACCTGTTGTAGAAGAAACTACAGATTCTGAAGATACACCAGTAGCAGCAGCTTCTGGAGATTCAGAAGAGTAATCCTATAAAGCCATGCGTAAAGAACAATGTTTTTATGTTGGCAAGATTACCAAAAAACACAGTTATAAAGGAGAAGTAGTTATTTATTTAGATACAGACGAACCTCATTTATACAAAAACATGGAATCAATTTTTGTTGCCCTTGGCACAAATTTGGTTCCATTTTTTTTGGAAAAAAGCAATCTTCATAAAGGAAATCATTTAAGAGTTAAATTTGATGATATTGACACAGAACAAGATGCCGATGCAATTATTGGTAGTGAAGTGTACTTACCATTAGAAATGCTACCAAAGCTAGAAGGAGATAAATTTTATTACCACGAAATAATTGGTTTTAAAGTTGAAGATACTTCTAAAGGTTATGTAGGTATTATTAAACATATAAATGATGCTGCATCACAACCATTGATTGAGATTGATAACAACGGAACCGAAATTATGATTCCGTTAGTAGATGATTTTATAAAAAAAGTAGATAGAAAAAATGCTACTTTTTTTGTGGATCTTCCAGAGGGTTTAATTGATTTGTACCTTGAGCAATCATAAGCCTTTTCAATTTAAACAATTTACCGTTTTACAAGATAAATGTGCCATGAAAATTGGCACAGATGCTGTGCTTTTAGGGGCATGGGTTTCTTTGGAAATGCATCCAGAAAAAATTCTTGATATTGGTGCAGGTACAGGGGTTATTGCATTGCAATTAGCGCAACGTTGCTATGCAACACAAATTGATGCTTTAGAAATTGATAGCAATGCGTTTGAACAATGTGTTCATAATTTTGAAAATGCGCCTTGGTCTGATAGATTGTTTTGCTATCATGCATCTTTACAGCAATTTGTTGAAGAAATAGATGAGCAGTATGATGTTATTGTTTCCAATCCACCATTTTACGAAACAGATTTTTTTAGTAAAGATCAACAACGAAATACGGCACGTTTCACAAGTGCTTTGTCTTTTGAGATGCTCTTGCAAGCAACATCAAAATTACTGAGTAAAAAAGGAGAAGCATCTTTTATAATTCCGAAGGAAAGCGAAGAAAAATTTATAGCCATAGCAGCGCAATACAACTTGTTTCCTAGAAGGATTACACATGTAAAAGGTAGCCCAAAAAGAAGTGTAAAGCGTAGCTTACTCTCTTTTTCATTTCAAAAACAAGAAGTACTTCTTAATGCGTTAATCATCGAAATTAGTAGGCATCAATACACCACAGACTATATTGATTTGGTAAAAGACTTTTATTTAAAAATGTAATTAACCTACTACATTTTCTGGGTTATAGCCTTTATAAGGCAATTCTTTTTCTTTAAAAATAATGCCATATTCTTCTAATTCTTTTAAAATTGGTGTGTACACTTCAGGGGTAATTGGTAATTGTACGCCAGGGGTTTTAATTTTTCCATTTAATATCTGAATCGTTGCTATGGCGACAGGTAAACCAACTGTTTTTGCCATAGAAGTATAGGTTTGGTCATCACCCAATACCACCATACTAGATTCAATTTGGTGTTTTTTACCGTTTAATTCATACCCAAATTTATGCTGCATGACAATCATATCTTTATCATCTTTTTCTAAGGACCAGCTTTGCATCAATATTTTTTGAAGCATTTGCGCTGGTGTGGCATCTTTTAAACCTACTTTTTTAGTTGAATTGAATAAATCTAGTTCAACTAATTTTTCCCAAAGTAAATCGTCTTGATCTATTTTAAGATAAGAACGTAATTTTAATTCTACCGAGTCATACGGATGGTATGCTAAAAAAGAATTGATAAAATCTCGGTAGCTCATATTTTCAGAATTTTCTAAAATATAGCTATCATCGGTCATACCTAATTGTACAAAAACATTCCAAGCTCTAGAAAACCCAACTTTTCTAATTGTTCCTCTATATAATGTAAGTATATTGTCTAAACCGTAAATACTTCTATATTTTAAAGAATCACGATTGGCATAGCCTTCAAATTTTCCGTAGCCATCAATGCGTAATATTTCGGTTCTTCTAAATAATTTTTGATAAGGTATGTACTTGTAAGTACCTTCTTGTATAAATTTTGCAGTGCCACCTTGCCCAGCAAGCACTACATTTCTAGGGTTCCAAGTAAATTTATAATTCCACAAATTGGTGTCACTCTCTGGAGCAATCAAACCGCCAGTAAAAGATTCAAACAAGAGCATTTTACCGCCCTTTTCTTTAATACGGTGTATGACTTGCATAGCACTCATATGATCGATTCCAGGATCCAGACCAATTTCATTCATAAAAACGAGTCCTTTTTTTACAGCTTGCTCATTTAAAGCTTGCATTTCTTTAGAGATATAAGAAGCTGTTACCATGTGTTTATTTAACGCAATGCAATCTTTTGCAACTTCAATATGAAATCTTGCAGGTAGCATTGAAATTACAATATCTGCTTTTTGTACAGCAATTTTCCTGTCATTTTCATTAAAAACATCTAATGTAATGGCAGTAGCATTTGGATGTTTGTTAATGATTTTTTGAGCAGCTGCTATTGAGACATCACCAACGGTAATGTGTAATTTTTCTGGGGTTGATTTTTCTAAAAGGTATTTTATTAATGAAGACGCAGACCTACCTGCGCCAATAACTAATATGTTTCTCATTGCGTTCTAAATTAGGGAATCAAAAATACAAATTTAAGTCTCAATATGTACTATAAGTTTCTTTTTTTTGTTCAACTTTGTAGCATATTTTAATACAAATTAAGGATGAAAAAATATTTACAAATTACAAGTTTTTTGGGTTTTTTAGCAATTCTATTAGGCGCTTTTGGAGCACATGCTTTAAAAGAAAAATTAACTCCAGATGCTTTGCAAAGTTTTCAAACAGGCGTGCGTTATATGATGTATCATGTTATTGTACTGTTGTTTGTAAATACAACAGATATGCTTTCTCAAAAAGCCCAGAAGCTGATAAGTAATTTGTTTCTCTTAGGAATTTTTTGCTTCTCGGGTTCTATTTTTGCCATTACAGTTTTAGGTGTTTCTGCAAAAAGCATTTGGTTTATTACCCCTTTAGGCGGTTTGTTTTTTATGATAGCTTGGGTGTTTATGTTGTTTTCTATTCAGAAAAGAAATTAACAAATTGTGTTGATAAAAAATAAGATTATTTAAAAAGCATAAAAAAAAAACAGTATTTTTACACTCTATTTAAAATCTATTAAATGGCACATCTAGATATAGATACCAAAACAATTTCTATTGAAAAATTAGGAATTAATAATGCAACAGTGCATTACAATTTAAGTTCAGATAAGCTTCAAAAAATCTGCTTAGAAAAAAGACTTGGAAAATTATCAAGCTTAGGAGCTTTATCTGTCAATACCGGCGAGTTTACCGGAAGATCACCAAAAGACAGGTTTATTGTAAAAGACGCACTAACCAAAGATAAGGTTTGGTGGGGCGATATCAATTTGCCTTTTCAAGAAGCTAAATTTGAAGCATTATATAAGAAATTAACAGACTACCTTTCTAATAAAGAGCTCTATGTAAGAGATGCGTATGCTTGTGCAGATACACGCTATAAAATGACCATACGTTTGGTTTCTGAATTGCCTTGGTCTGCAATGTTTGCCAATAATATGTTTTTAAGACCTACCAAAGAAGAACTTGTTGGCTTTGATGCCGAGTGGACTATTTTGCAGGCACCAACTTTTATGGCAGTTCCATCTGAAGACGAAACCCGTCAGCATAATTTTGCAATCATTAGTTTTGCAAAAAAAACAATCATTATTGGAGGTACAGGTTATACAGGTGAAATAAAAAAAGGAATTTTTTCGGCATTAAATTTCATTTTACCCGTGCAAAAAGAAACTTTACCAATGCACTGTTCTGCTAATGTAGGTGAAGATGGCGAAACCGCAATTTTCTTTGGACTGTCTGGAACAGGAAAGACAACACTGTCTGCAGACCCAAGTAGAAAATTAATAGGAGATGATGAGCATGGTTGGACAAAAGACAACACAATTTTTAATTTTGAAGGCGGTTGTTATGCAAAAGTAATAGACCTTTCAAAAGAAGGTGAGCCAGACATTTACAATGCCATTAAAAAAGGTGCCTTATTAGAAAATGTAATTTTTAAAGCAGGTACTAATGAAGTTGATTTTTCTGACACTTCTATTACGCAAAACACTAGAGTTAGTTATCCTATAGATCATATTGAGAATATTCAAGTGCCATCATTGGCTAAAAATCCAAAGAACATATTTTTCTTAACAGCAGATGCTTTTGGGGTACTGCCTCCAATTTCAAAATTAACAGCTGGGCAAGCGGCATATCATTTTATATCTGGTTATACAGCTAAAGTAGCGGGTACAGAAGCTGGTGTTGATGAGCCAATGCCTAGTTTTTCTGCTTGTTTTGGTGCTCCTTTTATGCCATTACATCCAACAAAATACGCTGAGATGTTAAGTGTAAAAATGCAAGAAGCAGGGGTTAATGTTTGGTTAGTAAATACAGGTTGGACAGGTGGTCCTTACGGAATTGGTAGTAGAATGAAGCTAAAATATACCCGCGCTATGATTACAGCAGCGTTAGAAGGGAAATTGAATGATGTTGAGTTTAAAACACACGAAATATTTCAACTTGCAATGCCTACAAGTTGTGAAAATGTACCTTCAGATATTTTATGTCCTAAAAACACTTGGGCAGATAAAGACGCATACAATAAAAAGGCAAAGCATTTAGCAAATTCATTCCATAAAAACTTTGAACAGTTTGAAAGTTATGCAAATAAAGAAATTTTAGCAGGTGCGCCAATTAAATAATATTCATTTAGAATAATAAAAAAAAAGACGCGTTTTGTACGCGTCTTTTTTTTGAGTACTTTTTTTACAAACAAATTAAGGATGAAAAAAAATAGATGTACTTGGTGTGGAGATGATCCGTTGTATATAAAATATCATGATCAAGAATGGGGCGTGCCAGTGAAAGATGATGACAAGTTATTCGAATTTTTAATACTAGAAACTTTTCAAGCTGGTCTTAGTTGGATTACCGTTTTACGCAAAAGAGAAAACTTTAGAAAGGCATTTGACAATTTTGATTATAAGAAAATAGCTCAATATTCTGAAGAAAAAAAAGAAAAACTACTTCAAGATAAAGGAATTATAAGAAATAGATTAAAAATAAAAGCAACCATTTGCAATGCTATTTCTTTTATGGAAGTTCAAAAAGAATTTGGTTCTTTTAGTAATTATATTTGGTCGTTTACAAATCATAAAGTGGTTAAAAATGCCTGGAAAAAACATACAGACGCACCAGCTAGCACACCACTTTCTGAAGCGATTTCTAAGGATTTAAAGAAAAGAGGATTTAAGTTTGTGGGCGCAACCGTAATATATGCGCATCTACAAGCAACAGGAATGGTAAATGACCATATTGTTGATTGTTTTAGGTATAAACAAGTTTAACGTATAAACTAAAACGGCGTAAAATCTGAATATAGAAAATTATTGAACAGTATAATAAATATCTGTTTGTACCTCAATCGGTTTTACTTTTGTAGGGTCATTTACATATAACTCCCAAACAAAATCAGCGTCATTCCTTTTTAAATTATGGGCTTTAATATAAGTTGCCATAGCGTTATGAGCTTCTAAATCGCCATTTCCATAATAGCCAAATTTTGAAATTGTAGTAGCTTTTCCTGCAGGAATCTCAATGCTTTTCATCTCATTTGAAGGTTTTAATTTTTTGTTTAAAAATAGTCCAACATAGAATTCAGCCACATCTTTATCTATATCCCATTTTTTATAAATAGCGGCAAGGGTATAGTCTTCTTGTTTTAATCCATTTTTTGCGGCATACATCCCAGCTTTTGGCATACTATTGATAAAAGCTTTTTGAAAATCACCATTGCTAATTTTTGTTTTATGAAAGAACCCAATAAATTGTTGCTTTGCAAGCTCTTTTATTGAAACGGCACCTAATTTAAAATTTTTAGTAGTTGTGTTTTCTTTTAAGAAGGTTTCTAGACCATTAAAACCTGCATTGTTCATTTGATGCATACTATCTTCAAAGCTTATTGGGCTTCCGAAGGTGTAGTATAATTTATCCATAAAAGTATGTTTTCCTTTCATGCCCCAAGTAGTTTCTGTGCCGCCGTCAACTTTATTGAAGGTCCAATATACTTCTGGATTTCGCTCGCCAGCAGGCGTATATAGTGTTAAGTTTTGTTTAATTTCTTTATTAGGCACAATAGCTGTAGTTTTTATAGCGCCATTCATCATTCCTTTCCAAGAATACGAAGCACCTTTACCTACTGTTTTATCTGTATAGGTGTAGACCATAGTGGTATCTTCTTTGTTCCAAGGACCCCAATTTTCCCAAGTTTTTAAATTATTTACAGTATTAAAAACAGCTTCTGGTGACGCTTTTAAAAGGTGTGTGTCTTTGATGTTATAGGTATTTGGTTTTGTCGATATAAAAATAGCAATGCCAATAATAGTAATAAGAAGAAATAATAAAAAGTATTTTAATAGTTTCATTTGGTTAATTTTAGATTACTAATCGTCACAAATATAATGAATTATCCCAAAGGTTACTTAAAGCTGATTTTGTGCTACTTGAAAGAATTTATACGCTATTAATAGCTTTTTTTAGTAATGAGGAAGTCAGTAAACGCACTATATACAAGAATTAATGCATGCTAAAGGTAATCATAGTAAAGAGCGCTATAATGATAGCCATTGCAATGGCTACAAAATAAGCATTTTTATAATGGATTTTATGCAAGTGTATATCTTTTCGATACGAAAAAATAAGTATTACAAAAAATGTAATAGCAAATAAAACGGCAAATTTTAGTTGTCCAGAACTAAACATATTATTATGTATATTTAAGGCAAAAGTAAACAAAAATTAATGAAGAATGTAATTATCATTAGAGTCACTTCTGGAATTGGAAAAGCACTAGTTAATCTACTGTTAAATCATGGTTGTTTTGCCACAGGTAGACCAGAAGAAAAGCTTCCAAACAAATTTTCAGTACAATTTTAAAACATAAAAAAGTAGCATATATAACAAAAAGAAGGGTGTTCATTGCTTTCATTTTAAATTGAATACCAATAAAATTACTTATAAAACTAAATTCATGAAAAATAAACTAAAGGCAGTAGCATTATTTCATAACGCATTTAAATTAGGTGTTAAGCAACAACCAACAGCAAACCTAGGCGTTTCAAAAAATAATTTAAGATTTAATTTAATGGCAGAAGAGAATGAAGAATATCTTGAAGCTGCCAATAATAATGATTTGATAGAAGTTGCAGATGCTTTGGGAGACATGCTCTATATACTTTGCGGTACTATTTTAGAACATGGAATGCAGCATAAAATAGAAGAAGTCTTTAATGAAATACAGCGTAGCAACATGAGTAAGTTAGATGCTGATGGAAAACCAATCTATAGAGAAGATGGAAAGGTTCTAAAAGGACCTAATTATTTTAAACCCAACATTGCAGAAATTTTAAAAGAAAACTAATTTACCTTGTAGCGCCAATTATGAATATCTTCAGCTTTGTTGTATTGGATATTCATTAGTTTTTCTTTAAACAAATTGGCATAAGAATTTTCTATTTCAGGCAATTCAAATTTCTCATTATTATGAGAAAAACCTTTAATTGGATTTATAACGGCCGCTGTACCAGCGCCAAAGATTTCTTTTAAAGTGCCGTTTTTTGCCGCTTGTTTAATTTCTTTAACAGGCACGCGCCTTACTTCAATGTTAATATGATTGTCTTTAGCTAATTGTATTACGCTTTTTCTGGTAATGCCATCTAAAATACGGTCACTCGTTGGTGCAGTAATTAATGTATTATTAATTCTAAAGAAAATATTCATTGTCCCAGCTTCTTCAAGATATTGGTGTGAATGAGCATCTGTCCAAATAACTTGCTGAAAACCTTGTTTTTGAGCTAATACAGTTGGGTAAAACTGAGCGGCGTAATTTCCTGCAGCTTTAGCAAAACCAACACCACCATCTGCAGATCTACTATATTTTTCGGCGAATAAAACACGTACTTCTCCTGGATAATAAGCTTGAGCAGGAGAGCAAATAATCATAAATTTATATTCATTTGCAGGAGAAGCAGAAATAGCACCTTGTGTTGCTATTATAAAAGGACGAATATACAACGTATTTCCAATGCCTTTTTTAATCCAATCTTTTTCTAATTTTAATAGGGTTTTTAAACCTTCAAAAAAATATTCTTTAGGAAATTCGGGCATTGCTAACCGCTTTGCAGATTTATTAATTCTATCAAAATTATCTTCAGGACGAAACATCCAAATTTGATCGTAATCATCTTTAAAAGCCTTCATGCCTTCAAAAACAGCTTGACCATAATGAAAAACTCTAGCAGAGGGTTCTATTGTTAATGGTTGATAAGGTTTTATTTGAGGTTGTTTCCAAGCGCCATTAACAAAATCGCATTCAAACATGTAATCTGTAAATACTGTACCAAAAACTAAATTGTTAAAATCAACATTGCTTATTTTAGAACTAGCTTTTTTTTGAATATTTATAGACATAATTAATGGTGTTTTTACAAATGCAAAAATACGCTATTTATACTTTTATTTTCATGTTTTTAAAAATTATTTTTTAACTATCTTTTAGCGATAGATTATAAAAAATCTTAGATTATTGCTGAATAGATTGTATCTTTGTTTTAATAATTTTAATACTAATTTTAATGAAAAAAATAATTTTTGTTTTGCTTGTAACTGTATTTGCCGTTGCTTGCTCAAAGAAATCAACAGATAATGATGCAAAACTAGCTAGCTTTGGAGCTAAAATTTCTAGTGAAAATGCAATTTCAAAAGATGATATGGCGGCCAAATATAAATTGTTAAAAACCGGAGATACAATTAATGTTAAATTTGCTTCAAAAATTAATGCTGTCTGTAAGAAGAAAGGCTGTTGGATGAAATTAGACTTGGGTAGTGATGAAGCTATGGTGCGATTTAAAGATTATGGGTTTTTTATGCCAATGAATGCAGATAATAAAGAAGTTATTGTAGAAGGAAAGGCTTTTGTTACAGAAATATCAGTTTCAGAGCTACAGCATTATGCAAAAGATGCAGGTAAGTCTGCTGAAGAAATAGCCAAAATTACAGCACCAGAATTTACTTATGCTTTTGAAGCAGTAGGTGCTTTATTGAAAAAATAATGAAATATAGTATCCTGTTTTTTGTAATAGTTTCACTTTTCTCTTGTAATAAAGAGCAAAAAAAGGCAAACAATTCTGAAGATTTTGTTATGTACAAACAGTCAGAAATGGCTACTTTGATGAGAAAAATGTTTGCTACCAATGAAAAAGTAAGAGCCCAAATAATTGCAGGTAAGGTGCCAAATAGTTTTCCAAAAGAATTTTTAAAAATTCATACAGCAATACTTACAGACCCTTCTGATAGAAATGCAAGCTTTGAAGTGTTTTCCAAAAGATATATTGCAGACATAGAAGCAATTTATATAGCTCCGAAAGACTCTTTAAAACAACGTTTTAATACGGCAATAAATAGTTGTGTGGCATGTCATCAAACTACTTGTACCGGACCAATACCTCGCATAAAAAAACTACTTATTAAATAGTTTTGAAAAGAGAAATCATGATTACCGATGATGGTTCTACAACCATTCATTTACCAGAATGGGATGAGCAATACCACTCTAAACATGGTGCAATACAAGAAGCGTATCATGTTTTTATAAAAGCTGGGTTTGAACAGTTTAATCAGCAAGAATTAGCAATTTTAGAAATAGGGTTTGGTACAGGTTTAAATTGTTTTATTACCTATTTAGAAGCAAAAAAAGCATCTGTTAATGTTATTTATGAAGGCGTTGAAGCTTTTCCTGTATCTATAGAAGAAATACATGCATTAAATTATGTAACGCGATTAAAAGCCACTTCTTCTAAAGCAATTTTTAATGCCATGCACCAAGTTTCTTGGAATAAAAAGCATGCATTAACAAAACAATTTTCACTTCTAAAACGGAAACAAAAATTTGATGAAGTAAAAGATAAAAACACTTTTGATCTTATTTATTTTGACGCATTTGGAGCACGTGTACAACCAGAATTATGGACTGAAGAAATTTTTAAAAAGATGTTTCTTGCATTGAAGAAGAAAGGAATTTTGGTTACCTATTCTGCAAAAGGCAGTGTAAGACGTGCAATGCAAGCTGTTGGTTTTAAGGTAGAAAGATTAGAAGGTCCACCAGGAAAAAGAGAAATGTTAAGAGCCACTAAATACTAAAAATATGGAATCAAGATTTAAAAAACGAAAAAAACCAAACCACAAAAAAATAATCTTTCTTTTAATTTTTCTTGCTTTCTTTTTATACCTTTTATTAAATGCAGAAACGCTGATTTCTAAATACCTTTCATTTTCATAAGTATAACCTGAAGCTGTTACTAATAAAGTAATTGTAATAACGATTAATAAATACTGATTTTATGTTTTAGGATTTATGCGGTCTTGTTTTTCTTTAATTTCAGTTATTAAATCAGAATGTTGGTATAGTGATAAAATCATCATAGTTGTTTTCTTCTTTGATGATATTTCTTTCGTCTAATAGTGAAACGGTCTTACGTTTTTAGACGGACACTACTAATAAAACATACAGAATTTACTTTCCAAGCACATAATAAAACAATATCATTATGCCAGATATTCATATTGTTTTCTAATTTTTTGTAGTTGTTTCCTTCTAAATTTTTATCGCAAATGGATAGATAGTTTGTTTGGTAGAAATGTTCATGATTTGGTGAGAATATACTTTTGTGATTAAAATTTGAAAGCCATTTTCTTTAAAAACCTTAAAATTTCTACATACAACCAAATTAAAGAAACCAATAAGCCCCAAGTAGCAACCCATTCCATATATTTAGGAGCTCTTCCAGTTTTTCTATCAATATAATCAAAGTCTAAAAGCAAAGAAAAAGCAGCAACACAAGCCGCAATAAATGTAAAAGAGATAGCAAACCAACTGGTGCCCCAAATAAAAGGAACATGAATGCCAAAAAAACTTAAAATCCAACTTATGATATATAATGTAAAGATGGTAGAAGCGGCAGAAATTATAACACCACGTAGTTTTCTTGTAACAACAATGATCCTTGTTTTATACAAAAAAAGCATTATAAAAAAAGTAGTGATCGTAATACCAACTGCTTGCATTGGTAAACCTTCAAATTGTTTTTCTACAAGTCCAGAAAACCCACCTAAAAACATGCCTTTTGCAAGTGAGTAAAGTGGTACCGTAAACCAAGCCCAATGTTTTTTAAAAGAAGTAAGAAGACTAAAAAATAATGCCACTAAAAGTCCGCCAGAAGTATACCAACGTACGTTAACACCTTGCTCTACCAAATTCCAAACATACCAAGTAGTCGCACCAACTAGAAAAATACTAAATAGTGATTTTAACAAAATGCCATTTAATGACATTTTACTTCTAGAATATTTATAACCTCTCCAAATACCTCCGCTAAAAGCAGGGTTAGAGGTTCTGTGTTTGATGAGGGACATCTTTTTTTAATAAATGTTTCGTAAATATACAAAATTTTATTTTTTATAATCTTTTCCTTTCCAAGTGTAACTTTGTTTAAAGGCAAATAAGAAGATAGTTAAAGTAAAAAAAGGATATATAATGCCGAAAATAAGGTAATTTCTTAAAAGGAATTTCATGTTGAAAAAAGTAGCCGTTTTGTATAGCAACATGAAATCAACAATTAGTTTACTTAAAAACAATCCAACAAAGACCATCCAACTGCCAGTAAATAGTATTCCTAAAACAAATGAGAGTAAAAGGCTAAAATGAAGACTTAAAACAAGCAAGCCTACCATTTTACTAAAAATATTCTTTGTAGCACTCGTTTTAGAAGCCCAACGCACACGTTGATTAATAAGTTGTTTAATAGTCTCAACAGGTTTCGTCTTTACAATAGCGTTTTTCTCTTTTAAATACCATATTTTATCTTGATATTTTACTCTAAATTTATCCATTAAGAAAATATCATCACCACTTGTAATATGGTCATTGCCCTCATAGCCGTTTACGTTTTTAAAGACATTTTTTAAGTAACATAAATTAGCGCCATTGCATAAAAAAGGTTTTTTTAATCCAAAACCACCCATTGTTGCACCTTGTAAACTCAAAAAATCAATGGTCTGAAATTGCTCAAAAAAGTTTTTAGGTTTTCTATAACTTACAGGTGCTGCAAGCATTACGGTTTCTTTATTTTGAATGCCATTAGCAAAACAAGAAAGCCATTGTTTAGGCACAATACAATCTGCATCTGTGGTTACAATCCAATCAAATTCACTTTGCATAATTCCTAAAGTAATGGCATCTTTTTTTGGTGAGTTACTTGTTTGTTTGTTTTGTAAAATAGTAAAATTAATACTTGTTGTTGCAAGCGTTTTTTCTATCATTTCTTCGGAAGCATCTATAGACGCATCATTTACAAAAAGGATTTCAAATTTAGACCTAGGATACTTTAATTGGATGATGCTTTCTAGTAAATCTGGTAGCTGTTGTGCTTCATCTTTAAAAGGAATGATTACCGAAAAAGCAATAGTATAATCACTTTCTGAAGAATTGGTTTCAGTAAGCTTTGTAATTCCGAAGCTAAGCCAAGCAATCATGAACACATATAATAGACCAATAATAATGATAGTAAAAATCATAGTAAAGGTTTTTTATAACGTAACACAAAATAACTACCAATAAGTGATGGAATTCCAAAATTTAAAATCCACATAAGTAAAGTTATACTTACAATATAAATGGAATTGACAGAAAGAAAGCTAAAAACCCATAAAGCAACAGAGCCTTTAATAGCCCAATCAAATAGAGAAAAACTAGGTACCATAGATGCAATAAAGTACATAGCCGTTATCATTGCGTATAAAAGAATAGGACTTTCATAAACGCCAAAGAGATGTAATAAATAATAGAATTGAAATGAAAAAACAGCATATCTTAGCAAAGCGAAGATTGCATTTTTAAAGTGAATTTTAAATGGAATTTGCTTTGTGAAATGTTTTATTTTTTCAAGCGTAAACCCACCAATGTGAGCTCTTTTATTTTTGCTTCCGAAGAAAATAAAAAGACCTACAGTTACAAATAAATATAAAAACCTTCTTATGCGATGTAACGAGATTTCAATGTCAAAATACAGTATGAAATACACCAAGCCTATGCTGCCAACAATGGTAGTGATAAGCATTTGTGAGCTGTTTCCTAAGAAATTTAAAAAAATTATTTTTCGTTTGTTTTTTTTATAAAACAATGCTTTTGCACCATATTCTCCAATTCTATTAGGTGTTAGTAAAGATGTTGTTAAAGCACCTAAACTTTGTTGTGTTGCTTGCCAAAATGAAATAGAATAAAGCGTGGCAACCAAAGTTTTCCATTTAAGTATTTCTAAAGACCAATTTAAAATAGTCAACAAAATTATGAGTATAAAAGCAGGTTTGTTAGAAAAGATATGGTAAAAAAATAGCTGCTTAAACCTTGTAAAACTAATTTGACCATTGCTAGTTAGTTTTATATAAACAAAATAAGTGGCACCTACTACAATTGCTATTTTTACAAGTAAAAAAAGAAAACGCTTGTATTTGTAAGAAACCGCATTGTATCGCATTTGTATTGTTGCAAATTTTATATATTAGCAAAGACAGCAAAGTACAAAAAAAACTAATAATTGAGTGTAGAAAAAATTATTTTAGGGATAGATCCAGGAACCACCATTATGGGTTTTGGAATCATAAAGGTTGTAAACAAGAAAATGGAATTTATACAGCTTAATGAATTGTTACTTCAAAAATATAGTGATCATTACGTAAAGCTCAAACTTATTTTTGAGCGCACCATTGAATTGATAGACACTTACCATCCAGATGAAATAGCGATTGAAGCTCCTTTTTTTGGAAAAAACGTACAATCTATGCTTAAATTAGGTCGTGCACAAGGTGTAGCTATGGCTGCGGGTTTGTCAAGAGAAATTCCAATTACAGAATATGCGCCAAAAAAAATTAAAATGGCAATTACAGGGAACGGAAATGCAAGTAAAGAGCAGGTTGCCAAAATGTTACAAAGTTTGTTAAAACTTAAAAGTTTACCCAAAAATTTAGACGCAACAGATGGTTTGGCAGCAGCAGTTTGTCATTTTTACAATGCAGGTAAAGTAACAGGGTCTAAAAGTTATACAGGTTGGTCTGCTTTTGTAAAGCAAAACCCTAAGAAAATACGCTAGGTATGAATGTTCAAAAATTAAAATACCCCATTGGAAAATGGAAATCTCAAAAGAAAGCAAATGCTAACAGTGTTGCAACATGGATATCTGCTATTGAAACATTCCCCGAAAAGCTTAAAAATGAAACGCAAAATTTATCAAAACAA
>CAMZLD010000056.1 GCA_947311635.1 uncultured Flavobacteriaceae bacterium
CAATTACAAATGTTTAGACTGAAAAATTCAAATTAGAAAAATTATCTGTGAGACTGTAATCCTTTTGCAACGGTCTTAAAGTATGTTAAAAAACTTGGAGCAAAAATTATTGCTCTTAGAAAAGAAGCGGGTATTAAACACAAAAAAATGTCAGATTTATTAGATATGGATGATGAATCTCTAAGGTGAATAGAATCTGGTAGGACAAACCCTACAACAACTCTTCTAAAAATAGCGGATGCGCTAAATATTCAAATGAAAGATTTATTTGATTTTTAATCTTTAAACTGTAGCTTCTCCCAATTATGGTTGGCTTTTACCTGTAGTTTTGTCGTATTGCCTTGCTGCCATTTTACCAAAGTATTGGTGCTCCAAGCATTGTAAAACAGATACAATTTATCATCTCTAATCTCATACGTTTCTGGATTTGATTGCATCTTTTTTCTTTTAGCAACCGCATAAGCACAATAACCTCCGTATTGAGGCTCGTATTTTTTTTGGCTTGCTTTAAAAGCTTCTAAATGTGCTTCTGAAACAAATAAAAACTGAACACCATTATACGCAATAGCAAACTTTTGTGTGCCTTTTTGTGGAGCGCCTTCAAAATACGAAACAACATCATAACCACCTAAAACCGTATTGTCTATGATATTATAGTCTAATTGTTGTGCATTGCCAACATAAAACGCTAAGAGTAAAAAAAATGTATTGTAAAATCTCATTTCATTCATATTTGTAATACATAGTCGTTGCTATTAAATTTCCTTACAGAAAATTAGTAACTTCTTGAAAAGGCATCATGCTGCTCATTAAAAGTGCAATACTATCTTTTAAAATCTTGGTAATGGTAACTAAAATTACCGCAATAAGTAAGGCAACTGTGGTATTTTTAATTTCTTGAAATTCATGAACACTTTTAGTAAGCACAGAAAACAATAAAAAAGTAACCACATTAACTACCAAGGCAAATAAAAAACCAAAAGTAAATACAAGCCAGAATATTTTAATATTTGGGCAAACGGACAGTATCACTTTCATTTATGGTTATTCTAATAATATTAGAAATCGATAAAAAAATAGTTTTACTAGTTGATTTACTAGGTTTTATAGATTCTTTTTAGTTTTTTTGTGTTTTTAAAAACATAATACAAACTAAAAATGAAATTATTTAAAGGATTATTAGTTGTTGCATTTGTAAGCTTAGTAGCTGTTTCTTGTAACAAAACAAAAGCAGATGCTGCAGCAGCAGATGCTAAAACCGAGGTTGTAGCAAAAGAAGTTGCTAAAGAAGGCGCAAAAAAATGTGGGCCAGATTGTAAAAAAGCATGTTGCGCTAACAAAGCAGCAGCAGATCACAAATGTGATGAAAACTGTAAAAAGAACGGATGTTCTGCAGCAGACAAAGCAGCTCACAAATGTTCAGATGCTAAATGTAGCCCTGATTGTAAAGATGCTAACTGTGCTAAATGTGCTGCAAAAAAAGCAGCTTGTAAAGCGCATTGTGCTGCAAAAAAAGTTGAAGCAGGTGCTAAAAAAGCCGCAGCAGATGTAAAAGCTGGTGCAGACAAGGTTGTAAAAGACGTTAAGGAAGCAGTGACACACTAAATAATTCACAACTTCAAAAATTAACATAAAGGCTTTCCGATAGGAAAGTCTTTTTTTATATTTTTTTCCGAAGGGAGAAGTAATAAAACAACAAACTAATAAAAAACAAAACCCCTACAAGTTGATGCGATACACCGTAAAACAAAGGAATACCGCCTTTTATATTCAAGAGTGTTAAAATGCCTAAAATTACTTGTACGCTAACCAAGACCATTGCTATTTGAAGCCATTTTTTTGAAAGCGTAAGAACAGAATTTCTATTCTTAACAAATAGAAAAAGCATACAAAAGAGTATTAAATAAGCTAACAAACGATGTGTAAATTGTACAAAAGCTGGTGCAAATAAAAAGGAGTCATAATTTGTTAAATTATGTAATGTCCAATGTTGAGGTTGTTTTAAAACTTTCGGAATAAAGGTTCCGTTCATATCTGGCCATGACGGAAAATACAAACCAGCTTTCATGCCAGACATTAAACCTGCAAAGATTAGCTGTAAAAAAGTTAACCCTAAAATAACTTTAATGAGTGTTTTATTTTGATAAGTATTTGCTTTGTAATTATAAACATCTGCAATGGTTTTTACCATGGCGGCAATACTTAAAGTCGCTAAAATAAAATGTAAAGTAAGTTTATAAGCATTAACCCAAGGTCTATTTATTAAACCACTTTTAACCATAATCCAACCTGCAGAAGCGGTTAAAGCTGTAAAAAAAATAACCAACCCTAGGCGTTTAATTAAATACCAATTAATTTGTTTTTTTAGTAAGAATAGTAGAAAAGGAATTAAAAAAACAAAACCTAAAACTCGTACCCAAAGACGGTGAAAATATTCCCAAAAAAAAATAAATTTAAAGTCTTTTAATTTAAAATCGGCATTGATTTTATGGTATTGAGGTGTTTGTTTATACATTTCAAAAGCATCATTCCATTGTGTTTTGTTTAATGGCGGAATGACACCGCTTACTATATCCCATTTTGTAATTGATAATCCAGAGCCTGTTAGCCTTGTAATACCGCCTAAAATAACTTGCCCAACAAGCATCACTAGACCAATAATGAGCCAAATTCTAATAATTTTTGTGTATTTATAATCTTTAAACATCTTTATTTTTTCCACTTTAGGGTTTCAATCAAATGCATTACATCTTTTTCTATGTATTTAATAGCTGGTTGAATAGAATCGTAGTTTGGTTTTACGTTAAAATACAAAGCTCCAGCCAAGACATGTTTAACGCTGTCTGTAACTCTAAACTGAAGATTAGAAGCTGCATTTCCTTCTACATTATAGATCATTGCATAGACATTTTCCTTTTTGTTTTCAAACGGAATACTGTTAATTGCATCTGCTTTAATTGTGTGTTCTAAGGTGATTTTTTCTACTTCTTGAAGTACAATATTTAAATTGTTTTTTACATTTCTATACGTTAAGTGAAGGGTTGCATTTAATTTTGGGTATTTAATTTTTGCCCAACAATTTTGCTGAATTTGAATGCTTGTTTTCTTCGAGATTTCAAAAATATAAGGACACGCGCTTTCTATTTTCTGATAGTTGGGTTTTTCATATTTTAATCTTAAAAAAGCTTTGGGTTTGGGTATTGTTTCTTGTTGGCAAGCAGTTACCACAAAAAATAGAACACAAAAAAATACACCTACAACTTTATTCATTCATAGTGATTTTTACTTGTTTAATACGTTTTCTATCAACAGACTCTATTGTGAATGTAAAATTTTTGAAATGTATTTTTTCTTTTTTCTTCGGAAATTTTCCATATAATTCTAATAAAAACCCTGCAATTGTTTCAGATTCGCCTTTGCTATCTTCAAACAGAGCTTCGTCTATTTGAAGGACTTTGCAAAAATCTTTTAAGGTAGTTTTAGCTTCGAAGACGTAATTGTGAGCATCTAATTTAGAATAATTTAAATCATCTTCATCGTATTCATCTGTAATATCACCTACAATTTCTTCTATAACATCTTGTAAGGTTACAATGCCGCTTGTGCCACCATATTCATCTACAACGACAGCAAGGTGATTTTTTTTACTTTTAAACTCTACAAGTAAATCGTCTAGTTTTTTGTTTTCGGGCACAAAATAAGGTTCTTTTAAAAGGCTATGCCAATCAAATTCCTTTTTATCTAAATGTGCTAATAAATCTTTGGTATAAATTACACCTACAATATTATCTATGTTTTCTTGATAAACAGGGTTTCTAGAAAATCCTTTTTTAGTTATTTTTTTAAGCATTTCAGAAAAATCTTCGTCTTTAGAGATTCCAAAAATTTCTGTACGCGGTGTCATGATTTGAATGGTTTCTGTGTTTCCGAAGTTAACAATACCTTCTAGTATTTTCTGTTCTTCTGTTGTTGTAGCATCTTCTGCTGTTAGCTCTAATGCTTTTGATAAATTTTCTACAGATAAATTGCTTTGTTTTGCGCCTAATTTTTTTTCAACAAAATTGGTTAACCCTAACAACGGAATGCTTAAAAAACTTAAAAATGAGGTGATATATTTTAAAGGAAACACCATAAAAGAAGCGAATTTTAATGAATTTCTTGTGGCGTATACTTTTGGTAAAACTTCACCAAACAATAAAATTAAAAAGGTAATTAGTACAACTTCTAATAAAAACCGAATGCTAACATTAAAGAAATATAAATTTAGGTTGTAGGTTAGATTGGCAAAGATTATTTCGCCTAATACGGCAAACAGCAGTACAATTAAAATATTGATAAAATTATTTGCAATTAAAATACTAGCCAATAATTTTTTTGGTTTATTAAGCAATGAAACTACATGCTGTTGAGCTTTTGATTTGCTTTGCGAAGCGGCATCTAAATCGGTTTGCGATAACGAAAAAAACGCAACTTCTGCACCAGAAATTAATGCAGAACAAATTAAAAGTGTTATTAATAAAACACTGTAGATTACAACTGTAAAGTTAAAACTGAAAGTTAAAAATATGACGGGTTCTGGATCCAAATAGTTAAATTTTTATGTTAATTAAAATGGCAAATCATCGTTTTGATTTGCTGTATTTTCTGGTGTTGTTGTGTTAGTGTTTTGCGTTTTTTGATTGCTTTGGGTTTCTTTTTTTGTGCTTAAAAAATTCATGTCAAAGACATGAATTTCTGTTGTATAACGCTTTACACCATCTTGTTCCCATTGGCGTGTTTTAATTCTTCCTTCGCAATATACTTTATCGCCTTTACTTAAATATTTTTCGCAAATTTCTGCTAATTTATTTCGTACAACAATATTATGCCACTCTGTGGTTGTTACGCGTTCGCCAGTTTGTTTGTTGGTGTAACTTTCGTTTGTAGCTAATGGAAAACGCCCAATAGAATTTCCGCCATCAAAATAATGCATTTTAATTTCGTCTCCTAAATGTCCTATAAGTATTACTTTATTAATTGTACCTGCCATGGTTTTTGTCTTAAATATTATTCAAAAATACTAAAAATTTAAATCCCTTTTATAAGACTGTAAAAAATTAGCAATTAAGACGGGTACTGCAAAGGTCTCAACTTTATTCCATGAGATTGTTTTTGCTGTGGTTGTATTGGTTTTAAGAACCCAAAATTGAGTGTATAAGTGCTGATGTGACAATTTATGAATAATAGGTTTTTTATTATATAAATTTAGGCTGTATTTTTTCGGAAATAATTTTACAAAGTCATTCTCTTTTTCCAGTTGTTTTTTTGTTAAAATAGCAGTTGTTTCTATGAGCGGAAATTCATACAAATTTTGCCAAATACCTTTGCCTTTACGTTGCGTAAGGATGGTATTTTCTTCTAAAATTGTAGAGATGATGAAATTAAAATACCTCTTTCTTACTTTCGTTTTGTTAATTTTTACGGGTAGATCTTGCTGTAAATTTTCTTTAAAAGCAACACATGTATATTGTAAATCACAATCTGTGCATAGTGGATTTTGAGGTTTACAGACACGCGCTCCATATTCCATAATGGCTTGGTTATGCGTTCCGGGATTGCTAACATCTAAATATTGTTGTGCTTGTTTTTTAAAAAGTTTGATTCCTTGAGAAGCGTTTATGGGTGTAAATATTCCGAAGAATCTTGCAAGAACACGATAAACATTGCCATCAACAACAGCTGTTGGCTCATTATAACAAATAGAAGCAATGGCAGATGCGGTATAATCACCAACACCTTTAAGAGCAAGAAGGGTTTTGTAATCTTTTGGAAATTGACCATTTAATTCGTTTACAATATATTGCGCTGATGCGTGTAAGTTTCTAGCTCTAGAATAATACCCTAAACCTTGCCAAAGTTTTAAAACAGTTTCTTGTTTTGCAGCAGCGAGGTCAAAAACTGTTGGAAAATGTTTAACAAATGATAGGTAATACGTAATTCCTTGATCTATTCTTGTTTGCTGTAGAATAATTTCTGAAAGCCAAATTTTATAAGGATCTTTGGTTTGCCGCCAAGGTAAATCTCTTTTATTTTGTAAATACCAGTTTGTGAGTGTTTTAGAAAATAGCATAATTGCAATATTACAAATGCAATAATACACTATTATTCTATTAAAAATTAGGATTTTACTTTATCAAGAAGATTTAATACGTTATATTTGCCGTCTTAAAATTTGTATAAAAAAACACAATAAATAATAGAACTCATGACGAAAGCAGATATCGTATCAAAAATTTCTGACAAATCAGGAATAGAAAAAGCAGATGTTTTAGCAACAGTTGAAGCATTTATGGGAGAAGTTAAAGACGCCTTAGAAGGTGGAGACAATGTTTATTTAAGAGGTTTTGGAAGCTTTATTATTAAAAAGAGAGCAGAAAAAACAGGAAGAAACATTTCTAAAAACACGACCATAAAAATTCCGGCACATAATATTCCAGCATTTAAACCTGCAAAAATATTTGTAGAAGGCGTTAAAACAAAAGTTTCTGTAAAATAATTTACAAAAAATATTAATTAAAAACATTTTATTATGCCAAGTGGTAAAAAAAGAAAGAGAGCTAAAATCTCTACGCATAAGCGTAAAAAAAGAGCAAGAGCAAATAGACATAAGAAGAAAAAGTAAGCTAAGCTTACTTTTTCGTTTTGCTTAAAAACAAACAAGTTCATTGAAATAGAAATTTGAAAATCAAATTTCGTTGGGTTAAAACCCTGTAAAACTTACAAACCAGTTGTACATTATTTAATTAGTGTATAACACAAAAACATTTCAGAGTGAAAAGAGAAATAATTATTAGATCCGAGAACTCTGATGTAGATTTTGCTTTATTAAAAGATGGTAAGTTAATGGAGTTGTATAAAGATTCAATAGATAATAAGTTTGCTGTAGGAGACGTTTTTTTAGCGTCTGTTGGTAAAACATTATCTGGCTTAAATGCTGCCTTTGTAAATGTAGGCTATCAAAAAGATGGTTTTTTACATTACCATGATTTAGGCGCACAGATTAAATCTTTAGACACCTTTATTAAACGCGTAAACACAGGTAAACAAAAAGAATTCACTTTAAAAAATTTCCGTTTTGAAAAAGACATTGACAAACACGGAAAAATTGAAGACGTATTAAAGTCTAAACAACAATTATTAGTTCAAATTGTTAAAGAGCCAATTTCTACCAAAGGACCTCGATTAAGTTCTGAGATTTCCATTGCAGGTAGATATTTGGTGCTTATTCCTTTTTCTGACAAGGTTTCGGTATCTCAAAAGATTCCAGACGATAAAGAAAAAGATAGATTAAAAAGATTAGTAAGAAGCATTAAGCCAAAAGGTTTTGGTGTTATTGTAAGAACAGTAGCACAAAACAAAAAAGTGGCTCAATTAGATAAAGATTTAAGTAACTCATTAGAGCGTTGGGTTGGTATGTGTAAGCGTATTAAAAACTCAAGCACGCCTTCCAAAGTGCTTAGTGAAATTAACAGAGCTTCTTCCATTTTAAGAGATGTCTTAAATGACTCCTTTACGGGTATTGTTACAGATGATAAAAAATTATCTGAAGAAATAAAAAGCTATTTAATGGAAATAGCACCAGGTAGAGAGTCTATAGTTAAATATTATAGCGGTAAGTTTCCTATATTTGAAAAATTCAACATTGAACGCCAAATCAAAACAGCATTTGGAAAAACAGTTTCAATGACCAAAGGTGCTTACTTAGTAATAGAACATACAGAAGCATTACATGTTATAGATGTAAATAGCGGAAACCGTTCTAACAAGGCAAAATCTCAATCAGAAACCGCTCTAGAAGTTAATTTAATTGCAGCAAGTGAAGTTGCAAGACAATTACGACTAAGAGATATGGGCGGCATTATTGTGGTAGATTTTATTGATATGCATAAAGCAGAAGATAGACAACAATTGTTTAATCATCTAAAAGAAGAAATGCAGTTTGATAGAACCAAACACAAAATTTTACCGCCAAGTAAATTTGGACTTGTTCAAATTACTAGGCAACGTGTTAGACCAGAACTAGTCATTAAAACACGCGAAGATAATCCTAATACAAATAATGAAGTAGAAGCACCAATTGTTATCATAGATAAAATTGAGGCTGTACTAGAAAAAAAATTACAACATGGTAAGAAATTTTCATTACACGTACATCCGTTTGTAGCTTCATTTTTAAAACAAGGATTTCCTTCTATTCAACAACGTTGGTTGTTAAATTACAAAAAGTGGATTAAAATTGTACCTCGTGACGCTTTTACTTATCTAGAATTTAAATTTGTAAATGATAGAAACAAATAAAGTAGACACTATGTCAAATAAAAACCTGTTATTCAAAAGAATAACAGGTTTTTTTATGTTTAAAACCAAAAACCAATATTAAAATACCAGTTTTTGTTAACATCTGGAGACCAGGTGTAATGAAATTGTACAGGACCAATAAAGGTTTCAAGCCCATAGCCTAATGCCAATCCATATTTTGTGTTGTCAAAAATTTTACCTTGATTATAAATGTCATTTGTAGATCGTGCTACATGCACACCTGCTTCTAAATAATTTTTATTGAAAATTTCATAACGAATATCAAAAGTTGATTTTAAAAAAGAACTATTATTTAAATCAGCAATGTCATACCCGTGTAAAGGAATAAAATTAGCTATATAATTACCTCCAAAACCCCCAAGACTATAATCTAATACAGGGTTGTTGTTAACACCAATAGTGAAACCAGCCGAAGTAGTAAAGAGAGCAGTTAATTTGTTTGAAAAAGAATGTGCATAACCCACTTTACCTTGTAGCTGAGAAAACGAATAAAAATCATTTCTGTAATTTGAAGAAAGTAAATACCATCTAAAATTAACATCAACTAAAACCCCAGATGTTTGAAAATAAGGTTTGTCATAAGTGTCTATTTTTAAATAAGAGATAAAATTTAAGTAATTAGACTTATCTAAGTAGTTTTTTATTTCATTGTTGGTAATTGACACTGTTTTTGTAAAAACTCTCAAAAGCTTGTGCTCTAATCCAACACCTAATGCATAACGTCTTCCGAAGACCGTTTGAAAATATATTTGATTGCTCAAGTCTTGGTAGTCCACCTTATCCTTATTGGTTGCAGCAGCATCAAAGCTCATGGTTGCATTAAAAGCATTATAGGTTGAGTGTATACCGTAACTCCAATAAAAACCATTATCTATAAAGTAATTTAATTGATACCGTATATTATCACCAACAACAAGGTCTGTCGATAAAATATCATTTTTAGAAAGTATATGCTTTGTTGTAAAATTTAAAAGTACCGCCGTTTTATATAAATCATCATAATGTGGCGAGATTTTAAATTGAGATGTAATAGGGTTTTCTTTTAAACGCAAACTTATTTGGTGCTTATTAAATTGATGCAAGATACTTTGAAAATTACCTGTGGCAGAAAGATTGTTAATACCTTCTATGAAACTTTCATAAGAAATAGAATCATTGGTTTTAATATTCAATTTTCCCATGATGTATGCTCTTGTGTAATCTTTGTTTCCAGAAATTCCAATAGAATTTACTAGCCTTTTTCCAGAATATTGTAAAGCAACATGTTGTTTTTTTTGTTGAATACCTAATTGTCTTTGTTTGTTTGCTAGCGCAGTAAAAGATGTTTGTAATTCATTTGCTGCAACTTCACCTTTTTCTATTATTTCGTCTAATTTATCAAAAGAAACCACAGAATAATTATAAATATCTGGATGCATATACAAATGTACTTTTTCATTTTTTTCTTTATTATCTTTATACATCTGAAAGCTTACAATCTGGTTAACAATATCAACAGCAGAATTTAAATCTTCTTTTTTACTTAAATCTCCTTGTACATCAACGCCAATAATAATATCTGCTCCCATGGCAATCATTTCGTCTATCGGAAAATTATTTACAATGCCGCCATCAGACAGTAGCATGCCATCATATTCTACAGGTTCTAATAACGTAGGGAAAGCGCCACTCATTCTAACAGCTTCTGGCAAAAAACCTTTATTTAAAAGTACTGGTTTACCGGTTTCTAAATTTGTAGCCAAACAATAAAACGGAATTGGAAGTTTTGAAAAATCATGAATATGATGTACGTGTCGTGTTAATTTAGTTAATAAGTCAAATACTCGCTGTCCAGAAGAAAGCGCTTTAGGTAACCCAACTTTTCTTTTGTGAATTGGTAATGAAATGGCATATTTTTCGCCATTTACTTTTTCGTAATAAGGTTTAGATTTTCTAGGAAACTCATCTTTCATAACCTCATTAAAGTCAAAGGTATGCACAATAGAATCTATTTGTGTGGCGCTGTATCCAGAGGCATATAAAGAACCAATAATTGCACCCATACTTGTGCCGCCAACATAATCTATTTGTACACCACTTTTTTCTAAGACCTTTAACACGCCAACGTGCGCAAGACCTTTTGCTCCACCACCACTTAAAACCAAGCCAACTTTTAATTTTTTAGGAGTCGTTTCTTGAGAAAAAAGGATCAAAGGAAACAATAAGAGAAAAAAAACTATTTTTTGCATGAATCTAAATGTCTTACTGTTTATGATAGTAATTATAAATTTTGGTTGCGCGATGCTCTCCAATAATTTTGCTTAAATCTTGTTGATTTGCTTCAGAAATTCGTTTTGCTGATTTAAAATAACGTAATAAAGTTACAATAGTTTGCTCACCAATTCCAGAAATTTGTGTTAATTCTGTAGTAATGGCACTTTTACTGCGTTTGTTTCTATGAAATGTAATGCCAAAACGATGTGCTTCGTTTCGTAATTGTTGAATAATCTTAAGGGTTTCAGACTTTTTATCTAAATATAAAGGTATTTTGTCTTCTGGATAATAAATTTCTTCCAATCGTTTGGCAATACCAATAATGGCAATTTTTTTCCGAAGCCCTAAGGCATCTAAACTTTTTAATGCAGAAGATAATTGACCTTTACCGCCATCTATCACTATAAGTTGCGGAAAGCCTTGTCCTTCTTCTTGCAAACGTTTGTAGCGTCTATAAACAACCTCTTCCATTGATGCAAAGTCATCTGGACCAATCACTGTTTTTATATTAAAATGCCGGTAGTCTTTTTTACTTGGTTTTCCATTTTTAAAAACAACACAAGCTGCAACAGGGTGTGTGCCTTGTATGTTTGAGTTATCAAAACATTCTATCCAACGGGGTTGTACCGTTAATCTTAAATCTTTTTGCATTTGAGACATGATACGATTGGTGTGTCTGTCTGGATCTACTATTTGTAAATGCTTAAATCGCTCTTGTCTGTAGTATTTGGCATTTCTAAGTGATAAGTCTACAATTCGTTTTTTATCACCTAATTTTGGAATGGTAATTTTTAAATTTTCGCCTAGATCTAACTTAAAAATAGAATAAATCTCTTTAGATTGTGAGTGGAAGCGTTGTCTAATTTCAACAATAGCAAGTTCTAATAGTTCTTTGTCTGTTTCGTCAAGTTTTTTCTTTACTTCTGTTGTGTGAGATTGCACAATGGCACCGTTAGAAATTTTTAAAAAGTTAATATAACCATAACTTTCGTCAGAAATGATTGAAAATACATCTACATTATTGATTGAAGGATTTACAATGGTAGATTTTGCTTGGTAGTTTTCTAATAAGGCAAGTTTTTCTTTGATGTGTTGGGCTTCTTCAAATTTCATTTCAGAAGCAAAAAAGAGCATTTTTTCTTTTAATAGTTTTATAGACTCTTTAAAATTTCCTTTTATAATATTTTTGATAGCAATAATATCTTGGTTGTAATCTTCTTCGGTTTGTAGATCTTCACAAGCGCCTTTGCAATTGCCTAAATGATATTCTAGGCAAACTTTATATTTTTTGTTTTCAATGTTTTTTTGACTTAAATCATATTTGCATGTACGTAATTTGTAAATTTCTTTTATTAAATCTAGCAATACTTTTACGGTTTTAACAGAAGTAAAAGGGCCAAAATATGCTGATCCGTCTTTAATGATGTTTCGTGTTAAAAACACTCTGGAAAAGCGTTCTTTTTTAATACAAATCCAAGGGTAGGTTTTGTCATCTTTTAACATGACATTATACTTGGGTTGGTGTTTTTTTATAAGGTTGTTTTCTAGCAATAAAGCATCGGTTTCTGTCTCTACAACAATGTGTTTAATGCTTGCAATTTTTTTAACTAAAATACGTGTTTTACCGTTGGGTTGGTTTTTGTTAAAATAAGATGCAACACGTTTTTTTAAATTTTTTGCTTTACCAATATACAAAAGGATTTCGTTTTTATCGTAATATTGATAAACGCCTGGACTGTTTGGTAAGGTTTGTATTTGAAGTTTTAATGCTGTTGGCATCTAACGAAAATAAGCATTTATTTTGAAAACAAAAGCTTATTGAGGTGTTGTAATTTCTTCTTTTGGTTTAGAGAAAGCTTGTTTGTTAAAAAACAGTAATAGCCCAACGGCTACAGATATTGCAGTATCTGCCACATTAAAAATAGCATTAAAAAAGGTGAATTTTTCGCCCCGATACATAGGAAAATAAAACATATCTACTACTTTACCATGAAATAATTCGCCATAAGGTTTGTCTGCAAAAAAGGTTGCTACATTTCTTCCGCCAGGGGTGTCAAAGATAATTCCGTAGAAAACAGAATCAATAATATTACCCAATGCGCCAGCAAAAATAAGAGCAATTGCAATAATTAATAAATGGTTTGCCTTTTTTTGTACACTATCATACAACCAATACCCAATACCAACAATAGCAAATAGTCTAAAAATGGTAAGAAATAGTTTGCCGGTTCTTCCACCAAATTCTGTTCCCCAAGCCATGCCGTTATTTTCTACAAAATGAATTCGAAACCAATCTAAGCCTAAAACACGAATTTCTTCGCCTAAATAAAAATGAGTTTTAATATAGATTTTACTTAGTTGATCTATTAATAAAACTATGAAGATAATTAAGATAGGCTTTTTCAATGAGTTTGGTTTTAGGTAGCACAAAAATAGGAATATTATTGTGTTTTAAAAGTCTTTAACAATACATTAGCATAAATGGTCTTGATTTTTAAGCTATTTATAGGTTTTTGATAATCCATTTGTAGTTTTTTTAAGAACACTGTATTTTTTTTATCAAAGGTTGTTGTAATTCTGGCTTTGCTATTTTCAATATTAATAATGCTGTTTAACAAAGCGCATTCTATAAAACCTGCCAAAACCGTAATGTTACTTTTACCTTTAAAGCCATTAATGTGCACATTGCTATTTTCTGCTTCTAGGGTAATGTTTCCGTAAAAATTTGAAGTGTAAAAATTCCCTTTTTTATAATGTAAGTATATGTTTTTCTGCTTCGGAATTGAAATTTCAAAGCTTGGATAAAAAGGTTGTTCTTTACAAATTTTGTTTATTTCCTTTAGGTTTTCTACTTCTATTTTTTTTGAAAGGATAAAGATTTCATTATTTTTTTCTTCTATAGTTAGTAGGTATTTTGAAAACGGATAAGTGTTCATTTTCACAGCAATAATTCCTTCGGTATTATGAACTATATTGATAGCATCTGCTTGCTCTAATTCAATATTAATTGTAGTAGCATTACTTGTAAGCGTTTTTGTGATGGTGTTTTGAGACCAAGAGAAGCTTGCTAAAAAAAATATTATAAGGCTACTTTTTTTCATAAAAAAAAGCTTCCGAAGAAGCTTTGATGTTAAGATTGTTGTTTTTTAGCTTCTATGCTAAGTGTAGCATGAGGCACTAGTTTTAAGCGTGCTTTCTGAATTTTTTTACCTGTTGCTCTACAAATTCCATAGGTTTTGTTTTCAATACGCAATAAAGCATTGTTTAAATCACGAATAAATTTTTCTTGACGAATGGCTAATTTTACATTGGCTTCTTTACTCATGGTTTCACTTCCTTCTTCAAAGGCTTTAAAAGTAGGCGCAGTGTCATCGGTTCCGTTGTTACTGCCATTTTTAAATGAGCTGCGTAAAATTGCTAAATCTTCTTCTGCATGTGCTATTTTAGCTAAGATGATTTCTTTAAATTCTTGAAGTTCTTTGTCTGTATATTTTTCTTTAATTTCTGGCATGATATTTTAAATTTTTTGAATGTGTAATTTGGTTTGTATTGAATCAAACACAATTTCTATACCATTTTTTAAATGTTCTTTAACAGAAACTTCTGTTGCTAAGGTTTCTGTTTTTATATATGTTTTATTTTGAGCTATTGCTTTTTCTATTGTTTTGTCTTTTTGTAGCGTTACTACAATTTTATCTGTTATTTCAAAGCCAGAGTCTTTACGTAAATTTTGTATTCTGTTTACAAGCTCTCTTGCAATACCTTCGTTTTTTAAATCTTCGGTCAATGCTATGTCTAACGCAACAGTAATACCATTTGCATTGGCAACCAACCAACCTTCTATGTCTTGCGATGTTATTTCTACATCTGAAAGCTCTAAAGTAATAATTTTTTGGTTAATATCAAGTTCTAAGAAGCCATTTTGTTCTATTTTCTGAATATCTTCTGAAGTAAATTTACCAACAGCATTTGCTATCTGTTTCATGTCCTTTCCAAAACGTGGCCCTAAGGTTTTAAAGTTCGGTTTTATTTGCTTCACTAAAATATCTGAAGCATCTTCTAACAATTCAATTTCTTTAATGTTAACCTCGTGTTTTATTAAATCTGCAACCGCCAAAATTTCTTCTTTTTGTTGCGCATTATCAATCGGAATCATTATTTTTTGTAATGGCTGACGTACTTTAATCTTTTCTTTAGCTCTTAATGATAATACCAAAGAAGAAATGATTTGTGCATTTTCCATTTTACGTTCTAAAGATTTATCTACAAAGCTTTCATTATAAACAGGAAAATCTGCTAAGTGTATGCTTTCAAAAGTTTCTTTTTTAGTAACACTATTTAAATCTAAATACAGACGATCCATAAAGAAAGGAGCAATTGGTGCGCTTAATTTTGCTACGGTTTCCATACAAGTATATAGTGTTTGATAGGCAGAAATTTTATCTTGCTGGTAATCGCCTTTCCAAAAACGTCTTCTGCTTAATCTAACATACCAATTACTTAAATAATCTTGTGTAAAGTTAGAAATAGCTCTTGCTGCTTTTGTTGGTTCGTATGCTGCATAAAAGGAATCAACATTTTTTATAAGTGTATGCAACTCACTTAAAACCCAACGGTCTAATTCTGGTCTTTCTGCTAATGCAATGTCTTTTTCAGAATACTTAAATCCATCTAAATTTGTATATAATGAGAAGAAAGAGTAGGTATTGTATAGCGTTCCGAAGAATTTACGCTTTACCTCTTCTATACCTGCAACATCAAATTTTAGATTGTCCCAAGGGTTTGCATTGGCAATCATATACCAGCGAGTAGCATCGGCACCATAGGTTGCTAGAGTTTTAAAAGGATCTGTGGCATTGCCCAAACGCTTTGACATTTTAAGTCCGTCCTTGTCTAAAACAAGCCCGTTAGAAACAACATTTTTATAAGCAATATCATCAAAAATCATCGTTGCAATGGCATGTAATGTGTAAAACCAACCTCTTGTTTGATCTACACCTTCTGCTATAAAGTCTGCTTTTCTCCAAGTTTTTTCTACCAACTCTTTGTTTTGAAATGGATAATGCCATTGAGCGTAAGGCATACTTCCAGAATCAAACCAAACATCTATCAAATCACTTTCACGATGCATTGGTTTTCCTGTTTCAGAAACCAATATAATTTCATCTACAATGTTTTTGTGTAAATCAATTTTTGCGTAGTTTTCTTCGGAATTGTTTCCGACTTCAAAACTTTCAAAGATGTCTTTTTTTAGGACCCCAGCAGCAACTGCTTTTGCCATTTCGGACTTTAATGTTGCTACAGAACCAATACAAATTTCTTCTTTTCCGTCTTCTGTGCGCCATATTGGCAAAGGAATTCCCCAATAACGTGATCGTGATAAATTCCAATCATTGGCATTTGCCAGCCAATTTCCGAAGCGACCTTCGCCAGTACTTTTAGGTTTCCAGTTTATGGTTTTGTTTAACTCGTGCATTCTACCCTTAATATCGGTCACTTTTATAAACCAAGAATCTAAAGGATAGTATAAAATTGGTTTGTCTGTACGCCAGCAATTTGGATAACTATGTTTGTGTTTTTCAACTTTAAAAGCTTTGTTTTCTTCTTTTAATTGAATGGCAATCTCAACATCAACAGATCTTTCTGGTGCCTCACTTTCATTATAATATTCGTTTTTTACATATTTGCCAGCATATTCTTTCATTTCTGGTCTAAAACGCCCTTGTAAATCTACCAAAGGCACCAAGTTACCATCGTTGTCTTTTACCAACATTGGTGGTATTTCTGGTGAGGCTTGTTTGGCAACCATAGCATCATCTTGACCAAAAGTTGGTGCTGTATGCACAATACCCGTTCCGTCTTCTGTAGTTACAAAATCTCCAGCAATTACACGGAATGCATTTTCTTGCTTATCGTTTGGTAATGTGTAAGGCATTAATTGTTCATAACGAATATCAATTAAATCTTTTCCTTTGAATTCTTTTACAATAAAAAAAGGTATTTTTTTATCTCCCGATTTGTAGTCTAATAATGCTGGTTTTTCTTCTACTTGATTAAATTTTCCAGCAAATTGTTTGCCGACTAAATTTTTAGCTAAAATCACATTTATTGGCTTAAATGTGTATTGATTATAGGTTTCTACCAACACATAATCAATTTTATTTCCAACGGTTAGTGCGGTATTACTTGGTAATGTCCAAGGGGTTGTTGTCCAAGCAAGGAAGTAAATAGCACCTTCGTTTTGTAAAAAATCTGGAAGTGTTTTTGCTTTCGCTTTAAATTGCGCAACAACAGTGGTGTCTGTTACGTCTTGGTATGTTCCTGGCTGGTTAAGTTCGTGTGAGCTTAAACCTGTACCTGCTTTAGGTGAATAAGGCTGAATGGTGTAGCCTTTGTACATTAATTTTTTATCGTAAATCTGCTTAAGTAACCACCAAACGCTTTCCATGTATTTTGGATCGTAAGTAATATATGGATCATCCATATTAACCCAATATCCCATTTTTTGGGTTAGGTCATTCCAAACATCTGTATAACGCATTACAGCTTTTCTACAAGCGGCATTGTATTCTTCTACAGATATGGTTTTGCCAATGTCTTCTTTAGTAATACCGAGTTCTTTTTCTACACCAAGCTCTATAGGTAGCCCATGCGTGTCCCAACCTGCTTTACGTTTTACTTGAAAGCCTTTCATGGTTTTGTAGCGCGGAAAAATATCTTTGATAGCACGTGCTAACACATGGTGTACTCCAGGTAATCCATTAGCAGAAGGTGGACCTTCAAAAAAGATATAAGGCGTTGCGCCTTCTCTTGTTGAAATACTTTTTTCAAAGATGTTATGTGTTTTCCAATAACTGTTGATCTGGTCGGCAACTTTAGGAAGGTTAAGTCCTTTATATTCAGGAAACTTTTGGCTCATTTTTACGGATTTCTAATACGATTGCGAAATTAAGGATTTATTTCTAATATTCTTTTAAAAATAATCACTTTGAATAGATGCTTTATTAACCAAAAAAGCCGCTGCATTTTTCTGAAACAAACACAAATCTATGAGATAACTCTATTAACCTGAGTTCGACCTAAACTTTGATTGCAAGTTTAGGTCGAACTCAGCTTATTACTTCTCCTGGGTCTTTTACAATACATTGGTAAGCATCACATTCTTCTTTTTCTACTGAACTACTCATTTCTGTCCAAATAAGGGCTTTATAAGTATGCTCATCAAAAGTTGTAGACACTGATAACTTTCTTGCTATTGCATAGAAATTTCCTGTACTTTTACTTTTTCCTATTTCAATTCCACTTTGTACATCAGGTGTGAAAAATGGTTTTCCATTTTCAGAAGTTCTCTCTGAATAATTTATCTTATATTTGACATCTTCTGACAAGAATTAAAAAGACAAGACAATGCAACTATCTGAATTATTAAAATTCAAAAGAGAAAAGAAACAATTACTAATGAGAGAAGTAGCCTCATTGGTAGCCGTTGATACTGCTATTATTAGTAAGGTAGAAAAAGGAGAAAGAAGACCTACAAAAGAACAATTACTAAAATATGCAACTGCTTTAGACATTGATTACAACAAACTATTAACCCTTTGGTATAGTGAAAAAATATACCAAGAAATTAAAGAAGAGCCTTTAGCAATAAGCATTCTTAAAACAGCAAAAAAAAGAATTAAACAAGACTTAAAAACAGCTAAATAATATGTCAACACTTTATTGGATAGGAAAAGAATGAGGCTATCAGTATCTCAAATTAAAATAAGGTAGATAATTCTGAATTGAAAATTAATTAGAAAACATTGACTATGAATATAACACCCAACAAATTAACTATATCACAACTTTTAGCAACACCAAATGAACAATTTGTAGTACCATCTTATCAAAGAAGATATGCTTGGGGTTACCCTCAATACACGGCATTGTTTGAAGATATTGACATGTTAAAAAACAACGAAGGTCATTTGTTTGGTACTATAATTCTACACTCAAGCCACCATACAGGTGGTTTAAATAGACCTGAATTAGTAGATGGTCAGCAAAGACTTACTACTTTAATTATTCTATTAAAAGCAATAGAAACTGTTTATAGAATTAAAAACGAAGACCAAAAAGCAAATGAAATAAGAAATAAAGTTATTTGTAAAGGATTAGATGAAATTGAAAAATCAAAATTAGAATTAGGAAAATTAGATAATGCAGATATTAAGCAGTTAATTTTAGAAAATAAGACAGAAAATATTACTAATAAAAAAATTAAAAATGCTTTTTTAGATTATAAAGCATGGCTTTTAGAATTTGATGTTTCTGAAATTAACCGGTTCCTATTTAAGCTAACAAACATTGCTGTTATTATTAGATTAGATGTTGGTATGGCACAAGATGCCTATAAATTATTTGAAACAATAAACAATAGAGGTTTGCGCTTATCTGCAACAGATATTATAAAGAACTTCTTATTGGGTCATGCTTCTAAAATACCAGACAAAACTACACTTGAAAAAGTAAAAGAACTTTGGTCTAATATTATAATTAATTTAGACGATATTGATTCCGATGATTTTTTAAGACAATTTATGTGTTCTATTCTTTTTAGAAAAATCACCATGTCTAAATTGGTTTTAGAATTTAAAAAGCACTATTTAAAAAATGTTAAATATGGAGAGTTATTAGGTGAATACCAATACTATTTTGATACCGAATTAGTTGATGATGATGAAAATGAAATAGAAGTTGAAAATGAAAGTGAAATAGTTATAAATGAACCAGTAGAAGATGAAAATAAGTTTACTATTATAGAATTTTTAGAAAATTTAGAAACACTTTCTTCTACATATAAAAAATTAGTTTTTAATAATCATGAGAATATTAGAATTCAGAGACGAATCAAAAATCTAAACAACATTTTATCGAAACCAGCATATATATTTTTAATGCACTTTTTAGATAATAACAAATTCAATGTAAACGAGAAATTAAAAGTTTTAGAATACTTTGAAAGTTTAATGTTGAGAAGGCATATTTGTGAAAGAAGAACAAGTGAAAATGATGATATATTTTCTAAGTTACTTTTATTATTTAATAGCGACAACTTACTAAAAAGTATAAAAGAACATTTAACCAAGACAGAAAACATTCCTTTAGATGATGAATTTATTGAAAGTTTTCCAAAGCATCAGTTTAAAGGAAGATTAATTGACAGAGCAAAATATGTATTAGAAAGTATAGAATACTATCACAGAGGTAATACTGGTGAATTAACTGTTTCATCAAGTGAAGAAGTACATTTAGAGCATATCATACCTCAGACAATCAAAACAAAAAAAGCCAAATTAGAGTTTGGAGATTGGGTTACATATCTTGGAAACAATAGTTTAGTGAAGCATAAAAAGTATGTTAATTACATTGGTAATATGACTTTGCTAGGAGAAACTTTAAATATCCAAGCTTATAATAATCCTTTTACTAAAAAGAAAACAAGTTATAAAAAATCAAGTTTTATGATCACCAATGAATTAGCAAAATTAAATGATTTTAGATTTTATCATGTTGATAAAAGAAGTGAGCAATTAACAACTCTTGCTATTAAAATATGGAAAGTTTAATCTTATGTCAACCAGCTTATATATTAAAAGTAATATCAAAATTTTAAAAGAAGAAGTTCAATTAAATAAGGAAACATACTTGCAAATGTTTGCCAAACTTCTTTATCAACTTGTATTCACGTTCTATTTTTTTAAGAAGTATTAGTGAACCATCTTAACTAATTTTTAATGCTGAAAAATCAACAGAAATAACGGTATTTCCTCTGTAAAATAATGTATCTTTATTACCCAAAATTGGGTGTTTTTTTTAAGATTTTTTTTTCACACAATAAAAATAACACTTTACACCCAATTTTATCAAATTATAATGAATTTTTCAGGTTAAGTGAAACCTGCCTTAAATATGGTGCCATAGAAAAGATTGAAATCTATACCAAAGAAATTGATAAATAAGTTTCCATAAAGTATTTTTCATCTTTCGAAAAATTAGAAGGGAATAATATTAAAATTGAATTAGAAAAAGAAATAACAATACAAGGGTTTTTCGACATAAAACCAAAAATGATATCGATATTTCTTATTATAGACAATAAAGGAGCATTTTTATACAAAACAACCACTATGATTCAAATCCAAAATAAAAAACCATGAATCCACAAAAATGTTTAGAGTGTAATGCGCCTTTTAAAGGAAGAATAGATAAAAAGTTTTGCTCTGATTATTGTAGAAACACCTATAATAATAAGATAGATAAAGCAAGTAAAAATATGATACGTAATGTAAATTACAGGTTGCGTAAAAACTACAAAACACTTTGCAAACTCAATAAATCTGGAAAGACAAAAGTAACACGTGTTAAATTAATTACCGAAAACTTTGACTTTAACACCTTTACATCTATTTATACTACTAAAACAGGCAACACCTATTTTTATGTGTACGATCAAGGTTATTTAGCCTTAGAAAACGATTATTACTTGTTAATTAAACGTGATTAGTTTATTTAATTTCGGTTACTCTAAGGGTGTTTACCATTCCTTTTTCTTTTACAGGGGTTGAGGTGAGACTAATCACAAAATCATCTTTTTTTACAAAGCCTTTTTCTTTTGCAATGGCGGCAATATCTCTAACAGTTTGGTCTGTAGAGACAAACTTATCATAATAAAAACATCGTACACCCCAAAGCAGGTTAAGCATTGCTAAAATTCTTCGGTTAGAAGAAAAGGCAAGTACGTGTGCAGTTGGTCTCCAAGCAGAAATTTGAAATGCAGTATAACCACTATTGGTTAATGTAAAAATAGCTTCTGCTTTAATATCATTCGCCATTAATGCAGCATGGTGACAAACGGCTTTTGTAATATAACGATTGGTACGAATATGAGGCGGTGCTTGAGGAACATTAATTAACGGAGAGTCTTCTACACCTTTAATAATATCGCACATTTTTTGTATTACTTGTAGCGGATATTTTCCTACAGAAGTTTCTCCAGAAAGCATTACGGCATCTGCTCCATCCATGATAGAGTTGGCAACATCATTAACCTCTGCACGTGTTGGCACTTCGTTTTCTATCATAGTTTCCATCATTTGCGTAGCAATAATCACAGGAATCCGTGCTTTTTTTGCTGTATGCACCAGCATTTTTTGTATTAAAGGTACTTCTTGCATGGGCAATTCTACACCTAAATCGCCACGAGCAACCATTAATGCATCACAATAAGGTATTAAACTATCTATATTTGCAACAGCTTCTGGTTTTTCGATTTTCGCAATGACAGGTATTTTATGATCGCTGTTTTCTTCAATAAGCGTATTAAGCAGTTGTAAATCTTCTTTAGTTCTTACAAAAGAAAGTGCAATCCAATCTACTTTTTGTGCTATAGCAAAATGAGCATCTTTAACATCTTTTTTGGTAAGCGCAGGTAAAGAAATTTTGGTATTTGGTAGATTTACACCTTTTTTAGAATTTAAAGGACCACCACGCAATACCTTAGTGGTAACTTCATCTATTTTATTGGTATCAATAACTTCAAATAAAAGTTTACCATCATCTACCAATATTTTTTCACCTTTAGAAACATCCTTCGGAAACCTTTTGTAGGTCATAAAGGCTTTTTCTGAAGAACCAATACATTTGTTGGTAGTAAATGTAAATGCTTGTCCTTCTTTAAGAAAAATACCATCTTCCATTTTACCAACACGTAATTTTGGTCCTTGTAAATCTGCTAGAATAGCAACATTATAACCTTTGCGATTGTTGATTTCTCTAATATCTTTAATACGTTGTTCTACATCTTCATACACCGCATGAGAAAAATTTACTCTAAAGACATTGACGCCAATATCCATCATTTCTTCCATGATTTCTTTTGATCCACATGCAGGGCCAAGGGTAGCAACTATTTTTGTTTTTTTTCTATTTACCATATTTAAAATATTAATGCGTCTCTAGAATTTAACACCTCGGTATTTATTGTGTAGCTTGTTAAAATTTGAGGGATTTTGTTTATTTTATTTACAATATCTTGTAAGCAAGAATGAGATAGATCGCCTTCTATTTTTAAAAAATAATCAACGTTTTTATATTCAGGTATTAAATAAGTAGTTTCATTAATAACACTTGTAAACAACGTGTTTTGTTTTTTATTTTTCGGGCTTCCGGTGTGCTTATTAGAAATTAAATATTGATCTGTACAAGTATATGTATCTTCAAACACAAAAATTGAAAAACAAGCGTTTTTATCTTCAAAGTCTAAAGAAACAGCGTGCTTTGAAAAACATGTTGCCATATTTTTGTTTATTAAATATGCCAAACGATAATCTTCTTCAGGGCTATGAATGCCAATTAAAGCATAGGTATAATCTAGTTCTAATGTAAGTTTTTGCATTTCAAAGTTAAATGAAACGCTAAGGTACATATTGTTTTAGTAAGGAAGAAATAAAAAGGAGTTAAGGCTTCCTTTTTTTTGGTTGATTTTCTATAGAGTTTTGAAAAGCATAATAGGCACGTTTTGATGCTTTTTCTTCGGCTTTTTTCTTAGAAGTAGCCCTTCCTTTAGCAACAACTTTTTTATCTACTAAAAGTTTTACACTAAAATGCTTTACGGTGTCTTTACCGGTATCTTCATAAACGTCAAAAAAGAATTTTCGTTTTTCTTTTTGGCACCATTCTATAAAAAGACTTTTATAACTTGTTACTTTTCCTTCTAGTTTTTTAATATCTATATAGGGTACAACAACACGTTTGTAAACAAATTTTTTGCAATACTTATAACCTCTATCTAAATAGATGGCACCTAACAATGCCTCAAAAACATTGCCGTGAATATTTTCACCAAAATGACTGGTTTCTATGGTACTTTGAACAAATTTAATAAGGTTTAAATCTCTACCTAATTCATTTAAATGTTCTCTATTTACTATTTTAGAACGCATTTGAGTGAGGTATCCTTCATTTCCTGAAGGTACTTTTTTAAATAAATAAGAAGCAATAACGGCGCCTAACATAGCGTCTCCTAAAAATTCTAAACGCTCATAATTTAGAGGATTTCCTTTTGAATCGGTATTTTTTATTGAACTGTGTAAAAAGGCTTTTTTGTAGAGTAATATGTTTTTTGGAGAAAATCCTAAAATTGTTTTAATTTCATCATAAAATAAGGCTTCTTCTTTTGTTTGACGCCTTATTATTTTATGAAATAAACGCATTGGGTTATTCTTTTAATTTTTTAAATACTACACAGGCATTATGACCTCCAAAACCAAAAGTATTGCTCATAGCAACGTTTACTTCTCTTTTTTGAGGCTTATTTAAGGTTAAGTTTAGTGACTGGTCAATATTTTCATCTACGGTTGTATGATTAATTGTTGGTGGCACAATGTTGTTTTCCATCGCTAAAATAGCAGCAATAGATTCAACAGCACCAGCCGCACCTAATAAATGTCCTGTCATTGATTTGGTAGAATTAATGTTGATGTTTTTAGCATGATCACCAAAGACCTCTGTAATGGCTTTTAGTTCTGCAACATCACCAAGAGGTGTAGAGGTTCCGTGCGTGTTGATATGGTCTACATCTTCTGGTTTTAATCCAGCATTTTCAAGACAATTTTTCATAACGGCAATAACGCCAATACCGTCTGGATGAGGAGCTGTCATATGATGTGCGTCTGAAGATAAGCCTCCGCCAGCAACTTCTGCATAAATTTTTGCTCCTCTGGCTTTGGCATGCTCATATTCTTCTAAGATAATAGCGCCAGCACCTTCTCCTAAAACAAAACCATCACGTGTTGCGTCAAAAGGTCTAGAAGCTTTCTCTGGATTTTCATTTCTGGTAGACAAGGCGTGCATAGCATTAAAGCCACCCATACCTGCAATGGTAACTGCGGCTTCGCTTCCACCAGTAACAACAACATCACAATGTCCTAAGCGGATGTTGTTAAGTGCATCTATCATAGCATTTGCAGAAGATGCACAAGCAGAAACTGTGGTATAGTTTGGCCCCATAAAACCATATTTAATAGAAATTAAACCTGGCGCAATATCTGCAATCATTTTAGGGATAAAAAATGGATTGAACCTTGGGGTACCATTACCACTAGCAAAATTTAAGACTTCATTTTGAAAGGTTTCTAAGCCACCAATACCTGCGCCCCAAATAACACCTACACGTAATTTATTTAATGTAGAAAGGTCTAGTTTAGAATCTAGAATAGCTTCGTCTGATGCAACCATGGCATATTGAGCAAAGCGATCCATTTTTCGAGCTTCTTTTCTGTTAATAAAGTCTGTTACTTCAAAGTTTTTCAACTCACAAGCAAACTTTGTTTTAAAGAGTTCTGCATCAAAATACGTAATAGGTGCAGCGCCACTTTTACCTTGTAAAAGGGCTTCCCAAAAGGCATCTTTGGTATTTCCTATTGGTGTCAAAGCTCCTAATCCTGTAACTACTACGCGTTTTAATTCCATTTGATTTGGTTGTTGGTTAAAGTAAAAAAACCTATCAATGACCAAAAGGACATTAATAGGCTTTACTAATATATAAAATTCTTATTTAGCTCCTTCGATATACGAAATAGCTTGACCTACTGTCCCAATGTTTTCAGCTTGGTCGTCTGGAATTTGAATATCAAATTCTTTTTCGAACTCCATGATTAATTCTACAGTGTCTAATGAATCTGCACCTAAATCGTTTGTGAAGCTCGCTTCTGTTGTTACTTCGTTTTCGTCAACGCCTAGTTTATCAACTATAATGGCTTTTACTCTTGATGAAATGTCTGACATAATTTATTTAATTTAATTAATTTTAATTGTTGCAAAAATATGAAACTTTCTTTAATTCCTAATTGTTATTTTAAATACTTTTGTGAAAGTACAAAAAAATATAGTTTAATAAAACTTTTTTCTACTTTTAGAAACATTATTTAAGCATATCTTTGCTTTTTTTGTACTCATTAAAAATGACTATTGTAATGAAACGTATCGTGGTGCTTGCTTCTGGTTCTGGTAGCAATGCAGAAAATATTATAAAGTACTTTCAAAAGAATGCCACTATTAAGATTACGCATGTGCTTTCTAACAAGAAGGATGCCAAAGTTTTAGAGAAGGCTAAAAAACACAATATCAACAGTTTGTATTTCAACACCTCTTTTTTAACTTCTGAAGAAGGCTTGCTTTCTTTTTTAAAAGAGCACGCAGATTATATTGTGTTAGCGGGTTTTTTACAACGCATTCCTAAAATTATTGTAAGTACTTTTCCGAATAAAATTATAAACATTCATCCTGCTTTGTTACCAAAATATGGCGGTAAAGGAATGTATGGCATGCATGTTCATAAAGCAGTTGTTGAGAATAAGGAGACTAAAACAGGCATGACCATTCATTTTGTAAATGAAAATTATGATGAAGGCGCTATTATTTTTCAGCAAAGCGTTCCAATATTACCAAATGATACTCCAAAAGTTGTTGCAGTAAAAGTACTGGCATTAGAACACGCTTTTTTTCCGAAGATTATCGAAAAAGTTATCAATGAGCAACGATAAAATACATATTTATACAGATGGTTCTTCTAGAGGAAACCCTGGGCCTGGCGGTTATGGTATTGTCATGGAATGGGTTGGAAAACCGTATGTAAAAGAGTTTTCAGAAGGATTTAGAAAAACGACCAACAACCGTATGGAACTGTTAGCAGTAATTATTGCGTTAGAAAAATTGACCAAAAAAAAATTGGAAGTCACTGTTTTTTCGGATTCTAAATATGTGGTAGATGCTGTTGAAAAAAAATGGGTGTTTGCATGGCAAAAAAAGGGCTTTAAGGATAAGAAAAACGTTGATTTATGGAAACGTTTTTTAAAAGTGTATAAAAAACACAATGTCCGTCTACAATGGATCAAAGGCCATAATGACCATAAACAGAATGAACGTTGTGATGTATTAGCTGTAAATGCTTCTAAAAAAGAACCGTTACAGATTGATAATGGTTACGAAACGCAATCTGACAATTTGTTTACGGCTTAAAGCTCTTTAATTTTGCTACCAAAGCTTGTAGTTCTTTTGGTGGATTACCTGCATCAAAAGTAGGGCAAGTAATACTTTCTTTACCGTTAAAAACCGTAATTGTTGCCACAGAAGCACCATCATATTGGTGTTTGGTAGAAGGAGGCTGTATTTTAGAAAACCTTTTATAATCTATACGTTCTAAAACAGCTTTTAATTCTTTAACATTTTTAGCATTAAGTGTTTTACTTTTAGAGGTAGAATGACCTCTAAAATAGTTTTTAAATTGTGCGTTAGTGCCATTAATAACAATTGACTCACGACTACCCCTAGAAGAAGTTGTATAGGTTATAACCATTTCCTTTTGTTGGGTGTTTTTGGCTGATTGCTTGGTGGTTTTAGGTTTGTTAGATTGATTGTCAATTGTTTTTGTTGGCGTGTTACTTACAGCGTCTTGCTGATTCTTAGTATTAGAAACAGCACTATCTATAACTTCTTTAACAGTTGTTTTTTGTGTTTCTGCAGTTTTCTTTTTTCCTTTACAAGCATTTAATTGAAAAGACATAAAAGTGATTAATAACATAGAAGTAAGTTTCATAATGAGTTGTTTTTTGTCTAAAAATACAAAAAATGTACCAAATTTTTAAGAAAGCATCTTTTTTGCACGTTCAACAGCACTGATAAATAGATCTATTTCTTCTTTGGTGTTGTAAAAAGCAAACGAAGCTCTTACGGTACCAGGAATATTATAAAAGCTCATAATTGGCTGTGTACAATGATGCCCTGTTCTAACAGCTATGCCAAGTTTATCAATGATAACACCAATATCATACGGATGAATACCATTTATATTAAAAGAAATAACGGCTGTTTTTTCTTCTGAAGTACCATAAATGGTTAAACCATTTATTGCTTTTAATTGTTTTGTGGCATATTGTAATAATTCATTTTCATAAGCTGCTATGTTTTTAAAGCCAATAGCATTCATATAATCTAATGCAACTCCAAAGGCAATTCCGCCAGCAATATTTGGTGTCCCGGCTTCCATTTTATGGGGTAACTCTGCATAGGTTGTTTTTTCAAAAGTTACGTCTTTTATCATTTCACCACCACCTTGATATGGAGGAAGTTTGTTAAGCCACGTTTCTTTTCCGAAGAGCATACCAACACCCGTTGGACCACACATTTTATGAGCAGAAACAGTATAAAAATCAACATCTAATGCTTGCATGTTTGCCTTTATGTGCGGGCTTGCTTGTGCGCCATCAATTAAAACAGCAGCGCCAACAGCATGGGCTTTATCTATGATTTTTTTAATGGGATTTACGGTGCCTAAAGCGTTAGAAACATGATTTACAAAAACCAATTTGGTGTTTTTTGAGAGTAATTGTTCATAAGCATCCATATCCAATTCACCACTTTGTACCATAGGAATTACTTTAAGCACAGCGCCTGTTTTTTCGCACAACATTTGCCAAGGCACAATATTAGAATGATGCTCTAAGGCAGAAACAATAATCTCATCATCTTTTTTTATAATTTTAGCAAACCCACTAGCTACAAGGTTGATGCTTTCTGTAGTACCCGAAGTAAAAATGATTTCGTGTGCATGCTTGGCGTTAAAATGATGTTGTATTTTTTTTCTAGCAAGCTCGTAGCCATTTGTTGCCTCTTGACTTAACGTATGAACACCTCTATGTATGTTTGCATTGTAATTTGAATAGTAATTTACAATACTATCAATCACCAATTGTGGTGTTTGAGAGGTTGCAGCATTGTCAAAATAAACCAAAGGTTTTCCGTTTACAGAACGTTTTAATATTGGAAAATGAGCACGTATTTTTTGAATATCAAACATAGTGAAAATTTGTTAAAAAAAATGTACACAAAAGTATAGTAAATTATCTACATTTGCTTCTAAAGATAACAATTAATGAAATTATTTAAAAGAATACTTATTATTGTACTTTTAGCTTTTGTTGTAGTTGTTTGGCTCAATTACCCTAGGCTCAATCTTATTTCTGGCTATGCGGCTAAAAACATGGCGTCTAACGTTTTTTATGCACAAAGAAAAGCGGTAACCATAAATGCTGTAGATCATCAAATAGCTTCTATTAGTATTGCTAAAACCAATGTTGATAAAAACGAAAAATCGGCAACTGCTAGTGTTTTTGGATTTGTAAAACGTACTGCTATTTATAGAGAGGGTTTGGGTGCTGTTTTAGTAAATGATGATTTTGATGTTAAAGCTCCTTACGACATTCCGAAGCGGAACAAAACAGCTAAAAACCTACCTTTTCCCTTCGGAAATTTACCTCAAAAAGATACCGTTTTTTTAAATGTAGATTATAAAACTTTAGAAAGTGTTGTCAATAACGCTTTTGATAAAGGAAATGAAAAAAAATTACAAACACGCGCTTTGTTAGTCATTTATAAAGATCAAATAATTGCAGAAAAATATGCAAAGGGTTTTAATAAAGAAACACCTTTGTTAGGTTGGTCAATGACCAAGAGTATAACTGCAACTATCTATGGCATTTTAGAAAAAGAGCGCGGTTTTGATATTCAAAAACCTGTGGTACTTTCTGCATGGAAAAATGATGAGCGTTCTAAAATTACTTACAATGATTTACTGCATATGAATAGTGGTTTAGCTTGGGAAGAAAATTACAAAACCATCTCTGACGTTACAAAAATGCTTTTTTTTGAAAGCGATATGTCGAAACCTCAAATAGACAAACCATTGGTTGGTAAAACAGGGAATACATGGAATTATGCTTCTGGGACAACAAATTTATTATCGGGTTTGCTTCAAAAAGAATTTAAAAATCATCAAGAATATCTTGATTTTTGGTACCATAAATTAATAGACAGAATAGGAATGCATTCTATGTTGATAGAAAGTGATTTAGCGGGTAATTTTGTAGGTTCTTCTTATGGTTGGGCAACTCCTCGTGATTGGGCTAAGTTTGGACTTTTATACTTACACAAAGGCAACTGGAATGGCGATCAAATTTTTAAACCTACCTGGGCAAAGTATGTTGCAATACCAACCGAAACATCTAACGGACAGTATGGTGGGCATTTTTGGTTAAATGCAGGTGGTATTTATCCAGACATTCCAAAAACAGCATTTTCTGTTAATGGATACCAAGGGCAGCGAATCTTTATTTTTCCGACCAAAGATTTGGTGGTTGTGCGTATGGGCTTAGCTACGATGGATTTTAATAGGATGTTAAAAGATATTTTAGCAACTGTAAAGTAAGACTACAAATCAAACCCAATTGCAACACCCAATTTTTTTGCAATAAGTTTGTTGATGCGTTTTTTTATTTCAGGTATTTTTACACTTTCTAAAACATTGTTAGAAAAAGCATACAATAATAATGCGCTAGCTTCTTTTTTAGGAATTCCTCTTTGCTGCATATAAAACAACGCATCTTGGTCTAATTGACCAATGGTACAACCATGAGAACATTTTACATCATCTGCAAAAATTTCTAATTGAGGTTTGGCATTAATAGTTGCTTTATCATCAATAATAATATTGTTGTTTTGCTGATAAGCATTTGTTTTTTGAGCTTCTTTATTGACAAGTACTTTGCCATTAAAAACACCAATGGCACGTTCTGCAAAAATACCTTTATAATCTTGATGGCTTTCGCAATTTGGTGTGATGTGGTGTACCAAGGTACTATGATCTACATGTTGTTTGCCTTTAATAATGGTTATGCCTTTTAAGATGGAGTCAATACCTTCTCCTTTTTGAAAAAATTGTAAATTATTTCTGGTTAATTTTCCTCCAAAAGAAAATGTATGTACAGAACAAATACTACCTTGTTTTTGTTGCACAAAGGTGTTGTCTATTAAAGAAGCTGTTTCATGGTCATTCTGAACTTTATAAAAATCGACAACAGCACGTTTGTTTGCAAAAATTTCTGTAACTGAATTAGTAAGCACAGGGTTTTCTGTTAAACTTTGGTGACGTTCTATAATTTGAATGTGCGAATTTTCATTTACCACAATTAAATTACGCGGTTGTATTAACAGAGCACTTTCTTTTCTGGTAGAAAAATATATGATTTCAACAGGTTTATCGACTACTTTTCCCTTCGGAATATTAATATACACACCTTCTTTTGCAAAGGCTGTATTTAAAGAGGTTAAACTGTCTTTTGATGCAATCTGGTTAAAATAAGTATCTATAACCATTTTGTATTTTGGCTTGTTTAATGCCGATGATAAAAGACAAATATCTAAGCCATCATGACTAGTTTCAGAAAGAAAAGAGCTGTAAATACCATCAACAAATACCACTTTATAAGTGTCAATATTATGCAGAAAATAAGGTTTTACAGCATTGTAATCTATGGTAGTTTCTTGGTTAGGAAAAACACTATAATCATGCTTTAGTAATGATTTTAATGAGGTGTATTTCCAGGCTTCGTCTTTTTTAGTAGGAAAACCCTTGGTTTCAAACATTTTGATAGCTTCTGTACGAATATCATGTATACTGGTAGAGACATCAACCTGATTTTCAAAAGCCATAAATGACGCAACTAATTTCTTTTTTAATTCCATTTGTAAGTTTCTTGTTTCTTGTTTTAAGCTTTATCCTTAAATTTGTTGCCTTTAAAGGTTTTTTTATTTAAATAATAAATAAAACTTGCAATTCTTTTGCTTAACTGTGTGTATTGATTAACCAGTTTTATTAACTTACTTTCAGAGATATATTCAGCGTCATACAATCTGTATAATTGTGACCTTGTTTCACCTTCAGAAGCTTTTGCAATTGATAAGAATTGCCGAAATTCCAAATTCCCATCTCTTTCAAAGCCTTCTGCAATATTATCCATCACAGAGCCAGAAGACGCTTTGATTTGATCTTTTAAACGAAAGTCTGTTTTTAAATCTGTAACCTTAGAAAGAACAATGATTTCTTTAGCCAACACTCTAGCTTCTTGCCATATTTCTAATTCTTCAAATTGTTTTATGGTTGACATAATTGAATTTAAATACTTGAAACTATAAACTAGAAACTTCTTTTTTAATCCAATCGTAGCCTTTTGCTTCTAGCTCGTGAGCCAATTCTTTACCTCCAGATTTTACAATTTTACCATCATATAATACATGTACAAAATCGGGCACAATATAATCTAGTAAACGTTGGTAATGTGTAATGATAATTACAGCATTGTCTTTGCTTTTTAGTTTATTTACACCATTGGCTACAATCCGTAGTGCATCAATGTCTAGACCAGAATCTGTTTCATCCAGAATAGCTAATTTTGGTTCTAACATGGCAAGTTGAAAAATTTCATTACGTTTTTTTTCACCACCAGAAAAACCTTCATTTAATGAGCGCGATAAAAATTTTCTATCAATTTCTAATAATGCTGCTTTTTCTTTAATTTTTTGTAGTAAATCTTTGGCAGACATTTCTTCTAAACCTTGTGCTTTACGTGATTGATTGATCGCGGTTTTAATAAAATTTGTTACCGTAACACCCGGTATTTCTACAGGATATTGAAACGATAGAAAGATACCTTTATGTGCTCTTTCTTCTGGGCTCATTTCACTAATATCTTCGTTGTTCAATGCTATCAAACCTGCTGTAGTTTCATAGTCTTCTTTTCCTGCTACAACACCAGCTAAGGTGCTTTTTCCTGCACCATTTGGACCCATAATAGCGTGTACTTCTCCTGCTTTTACTTCTAAGTTAATTCCTTTTAAAATTTCTTTAGTGCCAATAGTAGCATGTAAATTGGTTATTTTTAGCATTATTTTGTCTTTAATTCTATTATTTCTTCTTTTACCTTTATAGGTTCTACTTTTATAATTTCTTTGATAATCACCATGCGCTCCCAACCTTCATTTGGGTTTTTAATGACGATACCTTTTACAGAAACAGGTACCATATCATACTTTGAATCTTGATACTGTTTGCATTGATTTGCTAGTTTTTTGGCTTTTTCATCAATCTTAACCGCGTACATTTCTGACGGAGATTGTATTACGGCAGCATCTTTTGTCATTAAAAAAGTACCGTTAATATAATTAAATTGTTGAATATCTTCAGTAGTTGATTTTTGTTTTTTTGAAGTTTCCTTTTTACAGTTTACAACGCTTAATGATATAAGCATTAGGTAAAAAAATATTTTTTTCATTCTATTGTTTTTTAACCCACACTTCCTTCGAGTGATATTTCTAATAATTTTTGAGCTTCAACCGCAAATTCCATAGGTAATTTGTTTAATACTTCTTTGCTAAAACCATTAACGATTAAAGCAATGGCTTTTTCGGTATCGATACCTCTTTGGTTGCAGTAAAAAATTTGGTCTTCGCCAATTTTACTAGTGGTAGCTTCGTGCTCTATTTGTGCTGTTTTGTTTTTTGCTTCTATGTACGGAAACGTGTGTGCACCGCAGGCATTGCCCATTAAAAGGGAATCGCATTGTGTAAAATTACGTGCATTATCTGCTTTGGCGTGTACTTGTACTAAGCCTCGGTAGCTGTTTTGTGATTTTCCTGCAGAAATTCCTTTTGAAATAATGGTCGATTTGGTATTTTTTCCGAGGTGAATCATCTTGGTACCTGTGTCTGCTTGTTGATGATTATTGGTTACGGCAATTGAATAAAATTCACCAATGGCGTTGTCTCCTTTTAAAATACAACTTGGGTATTTCCAAGTAACGGCGCTTCCTGTTTCTACTTGTGTCCAAGAAATTTTTGAATTTTCATGGCAAATACCTCGTTTTGTTACAAAGTTATAAACGCCTCCTTTGCCTTCTGCATTTCCTGGAAACCAGTTTTGTACGGTTGAGTATTTTATTTCGGCACCATCAAGCGCTATCAATTCTACTACGGCAGCATGTAGTTGGTTTTCATCACGTGCTGGTGCTGTACAACCTTCTAGATAACTTACATAACTATCTTTGTCTGCTATTAAAAGGGTGCGTTCAAACTGACCTGTTCCGCCTTCATTAATTCTAAAATAGGTTGATAATTCCATGGGGCATTTTACACCTTTTGGAATGTAGCAAAAAGAGCCGTCTGTAAAAACGGCCGAATTTAATGCTGCATAAAAATTATCTGTTTTAGGCACAATGGTACCCATGTATTTTTGGACTAATTCTGGATGTTTTTGAATGGCTTCTGAAATGGGCATGAACAAGATTCCTTTTTCTGCCAAGGTTTTTTTAAATGTAGTGGCTACAGAAACCGAATCTACTACAATATCCATTGCAATATTGTTCATTCTTTTTTGCTCATTAACAGAGATTCCTAACTTTTTATACATGGCTAAAAGCTCTGTATCTACATCATCTAAAGTTTTATTTGGATCTGTTTTTTTTGGTGCAGAATAGTACGAAATAGCCTGAAAATCGGGTTTCTCGTAGTGTACATTTGCCCATTCTGGCTCTTCCATTTCTTGCCAAATACGAAAGGCGTCTAAACGCCAATCAAGCATCCATTGGGGTTCTTCTTTCTTTTTAGAAATGGCTTTTATAATGTTTTCGTTTAATCCCTTCGGAAATGTTTCTGCGTCTAATTCAGAATAAAAACCAAATTCGTATTCTTGGGTTTTAAGTTCTTCTCTTAAATCATCTTCGGTATATTTATTCATAATAGAAAAAATTAAAGTGAAAATGACTCTCCACAACCACAGGTGCGTTGTGCGTTTGGATTGTTAAAAACCAATCCTTTACCGTTTAAACCACCAGAATAATCTAATATAGTGCCTGCTAGGTATAAAAAACTTTTTTTATCAACCAGTAGGCGTATGCCATTATCTTCAAACAGTTTATCGTTTTCTAATTTATTATTATCAAATTTTAATTCGTAAGAAAGCCCAGAGCAACCACCGCTTTTTACACCAACACGTACAAAATCTTTTGTGGTGTCAAAGCCGTCTTCTTGCATCATCTCTAGGACTTTTTTTCTTGCTTTTTCTGAAACTTTTATCATAATCTTTAGATTTAGATTCATTCTAAATAGAGCACAAATATACATACAAAAATTAAGATTTGTAGTATAAATTAAGATAAGGATTTCTTTTACTTAATTAGGGTGCTTGAAAATTGGGATTGTTGATAAATTCAGTATCAGAAAGTGATAGTAAAAAGGCTTTTAAATCTGCTTTATCTGCGGCTGTTAATTGTGCGCCACCAGTTGCCAAATTTTTCATTAGTGGGTCTATAGTTGGGGAGTTAACCAAACCTTCGCTGTAATGATTTATAACTTCATCTAAGGTTGCAAAACGACCATCATGCATATACGGAGCCGTAAAAGCTAGGTTTCTTAATGAAGGGCTTTTAAATTTGCCATTGTCTGCGGGATCACCTGTTATTTCTCCCAAACCTAAATCACTAAAAGACGTGTCTAAACCATTGTTATGAAATATATTATCTGTCCATAATGGGTTTCTGTCACTTCCATGGCAATGAAAACAATCTCCTTTAGATTCGTCCATAAAGACACTAAACCCATTTAATTCTGAAGGGGTTAACGTACCTTGATTGGTAAGGTATTTGTCAAATTTTGAGTTGGCAGAAATTAGTGTACGTTCAAATTGAGCAATGGCTTGTATTACCCTTGGCGGCATGATTTGATCACTACCAAAAGCAGCCTTGAAAAGCGCAGGATATTCTGAACTTGCACGTAAATTTTGTACTGCATTTGGCCATGTGTTATGCATTTCTATAGGATTAATAACGGGCTGCATAGCTTGGTTTTCAATGCTAAAAGCCCTACCGTCCCAAAAGAAATTTTCATCATAATTCCAAGCCATATTAAAAATAGGCATTGAATTACGCGTACCTAATAGACCATCAATACCTGTACTAAACTGATCACTATCTGTAAAAGCATTTTGTGGTGAATGACAAGATGCACAAGATTGCGTACCATCGCCAGAAAGAATGGGATCGTAAAATAATTTTCTACCCAATGCAACTCCTTCTACTGTTTGAGGGTTGTTTGTGGGTATGATTGGCGCTAAAATGTTGTCAGCAAAAAGTTGCGGAATTTCTAGAGGTGAGGGTGTTGCTCTTACTGTTTCTGTACCCTTGTCAGATGTACATGAAAGAGAAGATATTCCGAAGAAAATAATAAGGCTTAATTTTTTCATTTTAATTTAAGGGTTTATTGTACCAAGACTAAAAACACTGGCACCATTTTCTTGCATAAGTATTTGTGCTGCATAATTGCCCATTAATGCATTGTTATAAACATTTAAATCCCATTGATTTGGATTTTTAAACCATTCTGCAATGTTCATTTTAAGCTCAATGGATGCATCACCTGCAAATGTTTGGTTGTTTAAAGGCAAATTAATTGCGATATGATTGTCTTCATAAGTTCCTGTAGAAACTAAAGCTTTTCCCATGTGGTAAGCATAGGTGTTTGCTGCTGGCATAGTATTGTTTATGTATTGCCCTTCTAATTGCATGTTATGATAACCGCCACCTAGCATGTCTGGCCAATTCCAAGAAGCCGAATTTAAATCTGCATAATTTTCTGCATTATCTGCTGCATCAAAACCAAAATTGAATGAAAATGAAGTATATGTTTTGTTAGGAACAACAGTGTTTGAAGTAAAATTTAAGGTATTGTCATTTGCAAGATCTATTAGGTTATAGCCTTCTAGTTCTACTGTTGACCCATCACTTGCGTGTAATTCCATTTTAGAAATTAAGTAACGCAATCTGGTTACGCTTAATTGCTCTCCGTTGGCATTTGTATATTGAATGGTATTAAAATTAATAGCTGTTCCGTCCCAGTTCTGCGTAAAATTCATGGTTATGGTTGCCGTCTGAACAGGATCATCTGAGTTACATGAAACAAAAAGTGTAATGATTGTTAATAGGGTTAAAATTTTTGGTATTTTCATTGTTAATCTTTTAAGGGTTATTTTATTTTAATGAGTAATCCATCGGTAAAACCTTTGTTGGTAATAATATCATGATCATTGCTACTAGTTTCTCCTGCGATAATTAGGTTTTTGTTAGAAAGCTCGATTACACCAAAAGCTAAATCGGTGCTAGAACCTCCAATAGATTTATTCCATTCTAAATTTCCTGTTTCAGAAATTTTAATAATCCAGGCATCGTTTCTTCCTAAATTTGGAGTTGAAATATCGCCAGTTGTACTTCTTGAGTTTCCTGCAATGTAAAATCCACCATCTTGTGCAGCGGTTATGGATGTTGCAGCATCAAATTGTTCTCCTCCATAATTTTTTTCCCAAAGTAATTGGCCATCTTCGTCAATTTTAATCGCCCAAATATCTGCTACACCATTGTTTGTGCTAATATCGAAATCTGTACTTCTACTATCGCCTACGATTATAAAATTACCGTCTGCTGTTTTAGTGATTGCATAGGATTTGTCTATTTGAGATCCGCCATATGTTTTTTCCCACATTTTATTTCCATTGGCATCAATTTTAATGAGCCAGTAATCATAGCTTCCATGATTGCTACTAATATCAATATCAGAGCTATCTGTATATCCAGATAAGATAAAACCATTGTCATTGGTTTGTACAACGCCATTAGTTACTTCTGTTAATGAGCCTCCAAAATAACGTCTCCAAATTTTGTTGCCATTTGCATCTAATTTTATTGCCCAGTAATCTCCCCCAGCATGTGCTTGTCTTGTGCTTCTGTCATTTCCTTGTAAGTTAGATGCCGTTACATCTAAACTACCAGTTATTAAATAGCCTCCATCATTGGTTTGAATTGCAGAATATGCTCTATCGAATCCTGAAAATCCAAATGTTTTTTCCCATGTTATATTTCCTAGGGCATCAAGTTTTACAATCCAAAAATCATCAGCACCAAAATTAGTAGTTACATCTTCATCATTGCTTCTAGATGCTCCAATTAATAAAAATCCGTTATCATTTGTGGCTATTAATGTATTACCTCTATCGTCTCCTGTTCCTCCAAAAGTTTTAGACCATAGCATTTGATCATTAGAATCATATTTAACCAACCAATAGTCATAACCAATTACAGGTTTGTCTGTAATATCGCCATCATTGCTTTGTGTAAAACCAAAAGCGGCATAGCCATCATCATTGGTTTTAACAACAGATTGAAAGCTGTCGTTATTACTCCCTCCTGAAGTTTTTACTGCTTCAATTTCACCTAAAAAAGTATAAGTAGATTGTGCAGGTCCATCTTTATTACAACTTGTAAAAAGCAACAAGCCTAATATAGATAGTATTGATATGTTTTTCATCTTAATTTCTCTTTTTAATAATAAATAAACCTCCTTCTATATCACTTACTACAATGTTTCCACTTGCAAAGTAAGGATATACACTCCAAACACCATTAAAATTAGCACTGTCGCTACTAGGGAAGGTGTCAAAGTATCCAGTTTCTGTCATGGTACCAGAAGCGATATTTGTAATATCATGCATACGAACACCTGCTCTGTAATTTGCTAAGTAGTACATGTTTCCATCAATATATCCGTTATGGTCTATAGCTAGTGTTGGACCAAAATAGTCTGATAGTAATGTAGGGTTGTTTAAATCTTGTACATCAAAAATTAATATTCTGGTATTGTTTCCAAAATTTAGTTCATCTACTTCATCTCCTACAATAAGGTATTTATGATCTTCTGTAAACCATCCTTGATGAGCGTAAGCGTTATTATTATATGAAACCGAAGAAATTGTTACAGGATTGGCTTTATTTGTAACATCTGCAAAAACGATATTATTATCATTACTTCCCACAAAAATTTCTTTACCAGTATATGCGGTATCAGGACCGTGATAGGTAACTACCTGTGCGTCATGAGAATAACCTCCAGAAGAATAACCTCCCGCAGCAATTGGATTTGTAGGGTTTTGAATGTTGATAAAATGACCACCACCGCTAAATGTAGAGGTGCCTACCGCATACGCAAAACCGGTATCTTCATTAATAACAATATTATGGGCTTTTCCAAAACCTGTATAATGTGCATCAGAAGCAAAGGTTGTTGGTGGCGACATTACATTTCTTAATTTTGTTAAATCGAAAACCTGCATTCCGTGACCTCCAGCTTCACTAACTATAAATGCGTAATTTTGATATACTTTAATATCTCTCCAAATACTATTTACGGTTGCTGTTGGTAGTTTTCCGAGATATACAAGATTTTCTGTATCTGTAATGTCTACAAAAACAGTACCGTCAGAAACACCCATAATGGCATATTCTTTATTGGTTGTTGGGTCTGTCCAACCCCAAGAATCATTACCTTCTATACCACCTCCGCCAAAATCTGCTAAGGTTAAATGCGCCATTAAATCATAGTTACTACACGGATAAGACCCTGCAAAACCATTTTCACAAGCGTTTAATGGAGCAGGAAAATCACAAACATCTCCTACGCCATCACCATCGGTATCTAATTGATCAGCATTCGCTGTTAATGGGCAGTTGTCATTTGCATCTAAAATACCATCGTTATCATCGTCATCATCACAGACATCACCCATACCATCATCATCGGTGTCCAGTTGATCTGCATTTACTATGGACGGACAGTTGTCTTCAAAATCAAAGACACCGTCACCATCAGAATCATCACAGACATCTCCTATACCATCACCATCCATATCTGCTTGATCTGTATTTGCCGTGTTTGGGCAGTTATCTTCTGCATCCACTACGGTGTCGTTATCACCATCTGATGGTGTCACAATTTTAGGCTCGTCTTTAGAGCATGATTGAAAAATAAGAAATAAAAATACAGTAAAAAGAGTGATGTTTTTTTTTAACATGAGTAGGTGGTTTTTTTAATTTTAACGTTATGGGCAAATAAATATTATAATTTACTTAAGTGAATTTAATAAAAAATCAATTACTTTGTAATAAGAGATTAGTCAAAATTACACATTTATAATTTAATATCTTTTTTAATGTTAATAAATAAGCAAGAATCAAGCACATCACTAGCTTCTTTAGGAGAATTTGGATTGATAACGCATCTAACAAAAAACTTTAAATGTATTCAAAAAACAACTATAAAAGCTGTTGGTGATGATGCTGCTGTATTGAAAACGAATCAAAACACGTTAGTTTCGACTGATTTATTGATAGAAGGTGTTCATTTTGATTTAAGTTATATGCCTTTAAAACATCTAGGGTATAAGGCTGTTGTAGTCAATCTTTCTGACATTTATGCAATGAATGGTGTAGCTACTCAAATAACAGTTTCTATAGCAGTTTCAAATCGTTTTTCGTTAGAAGCCTTAGAGGAATTATACGCCGGAATTCATCTTGCTTGTAAAACATACCATATTGATTTAATAGGTGGAGACACTACGTCTTCTACAAAAGGCTTGCTAATTAGTATAACAGCAATTGGCGAAGCTAAAAAAGAAGCAATTACTTACAGAAATGGAGCTAAAGAAAATGATTTATTGGTAGTTTCTGGTGATTTAGGAGCAGCATATTTAGGACTACAAGTTTTAGAAAGAGAAAAACAGGTTTTTCAAGCCAACCCAAATTCTCAACCAGATCTAGAACAATATTCATATTTGGTGGAGCGACAATTAAAACCCGAAGCTCGTAAAGATATTGTTAATTTATTAAAAGAATTAGAAGTAAAGCCAACAGCCATGATTGATATTTCTGATGGGCTTTCTTCAGAAATTATTCACCTTTGTAAGCAATCTAATGTTGGTTGTGATTTGTATGAAGCTAAAATACCGTTAGATCCACAAGTTATTTCAGCATGTGAAGAATTTAATATAGACAGTACAATGGTTGCTTTAAGTGGTGGTGAAGATTACGAGTTGCTTTTTACCATTGCCCAAAAAGATTTCGATAACATTAAAGGAAATCCACATTTAACAGTAATTGGTCATATGACCGATAAAAACACAGGAATCCATTTAGTTACAAGAGCAAATCAAAAAATAAAACTTACAGCCCAAGGTTGGAATGCTTTAGAAGATTAACAATTTTTTGCAAAGTTTTTTAAAGCAATTATCAAAGGTTTTATATTTTCTATATGGCTCATATGACCTTCTGGAAGAATCGTAGTTGGAATGTTATTTTCTTTTGAAAAAGTAATTAAAAAATTAACATTTACAACCGTATCTTTTTTACCAATAATGAGTGCCTTGTAAAAAGGTGCTTCAGTAAAAAAAGAAGTAGTATCCTCGCGTAACCGCATTCCTTCTTGCGAAGCGATATAACTCTGTAAAGGCGTTTTTAAAGCAATTTGTAAAGCAGCTTTTATTTGAGGTTTAAAATTTTCACGACTTTCTTTGCTAAATAAATTGGTGAACGACATGTGTACCATGTTTTTAAAATTAGTTTGAACCATTTTGTTAGCTCGAACTCGCAAAGCTTGTGTTTCTAAACTGTCTGCCTGAAAAGTAGAATTGTGTAAACACAAACCTTTAATAGTCTTTGGATAATGTTTTGCATATGTCAAAGCAATGTAACCTCCCATAGAATGACCAATGATACTGTATTTACGAAGCTTTAAAAATTTTAATACAGCATGTACCATATTAGCCTGATCATTCATAGTGTGTATATATCTCAGACATGGTGTTTTGCCATGCCCTAATAAATCAATACAAATTACTCGATTGGTTTGTGAAAGTACAGGAACAATATCTTTCCACATCGAAGAATCTTCTAAAAAACCATGCAATAAAACAATAACAGATCCTTTGCCTTCAGAAGAAAAATGAACACGAATATTTTTATAATTTACAAAGCCTTGCATCGTACAAAAATATGTACTTTTGTAGATATATTCTATTAAAATATGTTTTTATCACCTTTTTCAAAATTGAGTCAGAAACGGCTTCAAAATAACACCATTATCACTTTTGTTTTAGTTGCTTTAAGTGTTTTTCTGTTACACTATTTAGATGGTTTTTTAAAAAACAAGATTGCTGTAAACGGTATTGTTTCATTTGAATTAGCAAAAAACACAGAGGTAGCAAGTCAAATTATTAATTCTTGGAATCCTGTATCTACAGCCGCTGCAGGTTACAGTTTGATTTTTGATTTCTTTTTTCTGGCTGTTTATAGTGTTTTTTTAGGACTCGTTATTCATCGTTTAAACGAAAAAGTGTGGAAAAACACTTCAATTTATAAAATAGGTGTAGTATTAATTTTTGTACAATTTACTGCAGCTTTTTTTGATAGCATAGAAAATATTTCTTTACTGCAAGTTTTTAAAGGTCCAACGCAGTTTTGGACTTTATCAGCCTATTATTTTGCCATTGCAAAATTTAGTTTAATCGCACTCGGAATTCTTTTTATTTTAGGAAGTGTCCTTGCATTCCTTTTTCAGAAAAAACAAATATAATTCCTTCGAAAATTTTAATGCATGATATCCTCAATTTCATCTGCGTCAATAGGAATGTTGCGCATTAAATTAAAAGGAGTTCCTTTTTCTTGAATAACCACATCGTCTTCTAAACGAATGCCAAAACCTTCTGCAGGAATATAAATACCCGGCTCTACCGTAAAAACCATATTGGCTTGCATTGGCTCTGTTAAAATACCATAATCATGTGTGTCTAAACCTAAATGATGACTTGTACCGTGCATAAAATATTTTTTATAAGCAGGCCAATTAGGATCTTCATTTTGAATGTCTGCTTTGTCAAGTAAGCCCAAACCTAGTAATTCTGAAGTCATAATTTTCCCTACTTCTACATGGTAATCTGCCCAAATAGTACCTGGAGTTAGCATTTTGGTAGCTTCGTTTTTTACTCTCAAAACAGCGTTGTAAACTTCTTTTTGGCGCTTTGTAAATTTTCCTGAAACAGGAATCATACGCGTCATATCACTAGAATAATTAGCATATTCTGCACCAACATCAAGCAAGATAATATCGCCAGCTTTACATTGTTGGTTGTTTTCTATGTAATGCAAAATATTGGCGTTATTTCCACTAGCAACAATAGGTGTGTATGCAAATCGTTTAGAACGGTTTATTAAAAACTCATGCATAAATTCTGCTTCAATTTCAAATTCCCAAACATTTGGTTTTACAAATTTTAAAGCGCGTCTAAATCCTTTTTCTGTAATATCACATGCTTGCTGAATAAGGGCAATCTCTTGTTTTTCTTTTACAGAACGCAAGCGTTGTAAAATAGGATTGCTTTTTGCCACGCTATGTGCTGGGTATTTTTGTAAGAGCCATTTGGTGAAACGCGCTTCACGTGTTTCTACTTCTACGTTTGCTCTATAATGTTCATTGGTGTTTATATAAATAATATCACATTGAGTCATGATTTCGAACAATATTTTTTCTAAATCCTGTAGCCAATAAACCGTTTTAATACCGCTTGTTTTAAGTGCTGTTTCTTTGGTGAGTTTTTCGCCTTCCCAAACCGCAATATGTTTGTTGGTTTCTTTTAAAAATAAAATTTCACGATGTTCTGGTTTAGGGCAATCAGGAAATAATATCAGTACACTTTCTTCTTGATCAACACCGCTTAAATAAAAAATATCACGATGTTGTTCAAATGGCAAAGTACTATCTGCGCTAATAGGATATATATCATTAGAATTAAAAACAGCCAAACTGCTAGGCTTCATTTTGCTAGTAAATTTTTTTCTATTTTTTATAAAAAGAGCATTGTCTATTAAGTGATATTTCATAAGATATTATTTTGTTCAAAAATAATGTTTTTATTAGTGTAATAAATAAAAAAGGCGCTCAAATTTTTTGAGCGCCTTTAATTTTAAATGTAAGGTATTACTTGCTCATGGCATTTTTGATCATGCCAACAACAGCCATTAAAACACCACCACCAACACCACCACTAGCAAGATTGCTAAGGATGCTTGCAATGTCAAGACCGCCGTCTGCACCGGCTGCAGCTGCAGCGCCCATGCCTAGCATGCCAAGTACTTTCCCTCCAATTCCTCCACCAAGAATACCTAAGATAGAGTTACCTACGGTTCCTAATGAAAACTTTTTTAATAAAGAACCCGCAACGTTTCCGCCTAAGGCACCACTAATTAATTGAATAATTAATTCCATAATACAATTTTGTTGATTAAATTAGTTATAAAGCAACGAAATATTTTTGAAATACGCAAAATTAATGTTAATAAAATATAAATATGTTAATAAATATAACATTTTTAATATTGGCTGAATAAGAGTATATTTGTTTTAAATATATGAAATATGAAATTTAAAATATTTGTAGCATTCGCTATTTTCTTAACTTCTTTATCTTCTTTTGCTCAAAAAAAACAAGCATTTAAATTATTTAATTCTAAAGGAAAAAAGGTTTCGTATAAAAAAATGATGAAACAAATAAATAACGCAGATATTGTATTGTTTGGTGAGCATCATAACAACCCTATTGTTCATTGGTTGCAATTAGAAGTTACCAAGGACGCGTTGACAAAACAGCAATTAACTTTAGGAGCAGAAATGTTTGAAGCAGATAATCAACAAGCATTAAACAACTATATAGCTGGTACAATTGACCGAAAAGGCTTAGACTCTACTGCTAGATTATGGAATAATTTTAAAACGGATTACAAACCGTTGGTAGATATCGCCAAAAGACATCATTTAAAATTTATAGCGACCAATGTGCCTAGAAGAAACGCAAAAATTGTGTTTAAAAAAGGGTTTGAAGGTTTAGATAAATTATCTTCTCAAGAAAAAGCTTGGATAGCACCTTTGCCTATTAAATATGACAAAAATTTACCAGGATATGTTGCCATGAAAAAAATGATGGGTGGTCATGGAGGTGATAATTTGCCGAAAGCACAAGCCATAAAAGATGCTACCATGGCGTATTTTATTTTACAAAATAAAAAAAAAGGCACTTTATTTATACATTATAACGGCTCATACCATTCTGATAATTTTGAAGGAATTTATTGGTATTTAAAACAAGCCAATGCGGATTTAAAAATTATAACCATAAGTACTTCTGAACAAAAAAGTGTTCAAAAACTTTCATCAGAAAGTAAAGGGATTGCTAATTTTATTATAGCCGTACCAGAAAGCATGACCAAGACTTATTAAGGTTAACTGTTTTTGTTTCATAAGCAAGTTGTTTTATAGAGAATTTAATATTTGTATTTCATAGGTACAATTGTTATATTAGCTTGATATTCTAATTTTAAAATTGTAATTATGAAATCTTCTAAAGCTAAATTCCTCCCGTTTATATTCTTATTTTTTTTTATTTCATGTAACACTAATAAAAGAGATGCTGTTTTTAAAACTCAAGAAGCATCAAAAGAAAAACGAAAAATCATAAATAACAATATTGAAGTCATTACTGATAAAAAAGGCAATATTGCTTTTTTTACAGATAAAACAAAAGAAGGTTATTTAAAGATGTATGTCTTTCAAACTGATGGTAAAAAAGACATTAAAATTGAAAAGTTTTTTAATGGAACTATTCGTTCTAAAGGAGCAGATTTAATAATAGAAAATGAGAATACAAAAAGAAAAAAACTTTTTACAGTTGATGTGAAAAATTATAAAAAAAGTGTACTTGAAAATAAAGAAGCTTTTTTAGGAGTTGGAATTTCGGAACATAAAGGGCTTTTTGTTTTTACACCAAGCGCTAAAAAGAAAATTAACTATATAGATGATGTTATCATAAATAAAAATATATCTAAAACAAAAACTTTGGCTAAATTAGTTTTGAGTAAAGAATCTGTTTAAGTTTCACTTTTTTAACTACCAATATGAAATAGGGCATCGCCCATGTTTATAATCGGAAAATTATTAACAGCAATAACATAGCCATCATGAGGCGCTTTGACTTTAAAATTTGTTTCGCCATAGGTATCCATAATAAGTCCTAAAACCTGTCCTTTTTGTACTTTTTCACCATTTTTAATTGTACTACTAAAAAGGCCCGCAATGTTTGCACGCACCCATTTTCGTTTAGAAATTTGTATGCTTTTTGTTGCTGTAGTAATGTTAACATCTTTATTTATCATATTAAAATAACGTAAGATGTTTAAAGTGCCATTAATGCCTTTTTCTATAGAAATAGGGTTTAACCGTAAAGATTCTCCACCTTCAAAAACTAAAATAGGAATGTTGTTTTTAAAACATTCATTCCGAAATGATTTCGGAATTAATTTAGAACCAAACATAAAAGGAGCATTAAACAGGGTGGCAAGTGCTTTGGCGCGATTATCTTGTGGTGTGTAACGCACTTGTGGGTAATTACAGCGCTGTTCTCCGCCTGTATGAAAATCAATTCCGAAGTCTACATTTAATACCAATTCTTTCATTAAATAATATGCCATTCTACTTGCTAAAGAGCCTTTTTTAGAACCCGGAAAACTACGATTTACATCTTTTCCGTGCATATCTCTAGACAAATTTAAGAAACCAAAAACATTTAAAAGCGGCACAACTATTACACATCCTCTATAAATTTTATAGGATTTATCAATTAACATTCTTCTAATAAGCTCAATGCTATTTACCTCATCACCATGTAAACCGCCTTGTAATAAGACTGTTGGTCCAGCTTCTTTTCCGTTAAAAACATAAACAGGTATTTCTATCAAGGTACCAGTTGGTAATCTATCAATAGGGATTTTGATGAGTTTAGATTCGTCCAAACCTATTTTATGTCCACGTATTTCTACAACTTCGTTTTTATAATTTGTTTTAAACATTTTTTTCTAAAAATTTTATGATGGCTTCTGCAATGTTTATTTTAGTATATGCTTCAATGCCTTGTAGTCCCGGCGTAGAGTTTACCTCAATTAATAAAGGCCCTTTAGAAGATCTAATCATATCTACACCACAAACAGGAAGACTTAAATAATTGGCAGCTCTAATAGCCATACTTTTTTCTTTTTTGGTTAAGACTACCGGTTCTCCGCTACCACCTCTGTGAATATTAGATCTAAAATCACCTTTTACACCTATGCGTTTCATGGCAGAAATAATTTTGCCACCAACAACAAAAGCCCGAATATCTTCACCATTAGATTCTTTAATAAACTCTTGTAATAATATGCTGGTGTGCATATTGTAAAAAGTGTCAATGATAGATTTTGCTGATTTTTTTGAGTCTGCCAAAATAACACCCAAACCTTGGGTGCCTTCTTGCAATTTGATAATTACAGGTGCTCCACCTAGCATTTCTATTTGTTCTTCAATATTTTCTGGATTGATAGAAAACACCGTTTTAGGAATAGGAACGTGTTTTCTATTCATAATCTGTAAAGTGCGCACCTTATTTTGTGCTCTTAAAATACCTAAAGAACGTGCGGTGCTAAAAACACCGTTCATTTCAAACTCTTTTACTACGGCCGCTCCATGCCTACTAACAGAAGCTCCTATTCTAGGGATAATAACCGAAGTGTCATCAATAATATTTTTACCATCATAAAAAATTTGAGGTTTTCCTTCACCAAGTTTTACAGAACATTTTGTATGATTGATAATACGTGCATTATGACCTCTTTTTATGGCTTCGTCATAAAGGCGTTTTGTAGAGTAAATTCTTTCACTAACAGAAAGGATAAAGATTTTCATAGGCAAATGCTTTTTACAAAGCTACTAAAAAAGGGAACAACTCTTTGAATAGGTTGATTTATATTATAATGATTCTAAATATTGCATAAAAGAGCTTTAAAAATTTGTGTTCTGAATTACGGTACACTACCTTTGTTACATTAATTAACTAATTACTTTTAATAATGAGCGGGTTTTTTAAATCTTCAATAGGCAGAAAAGTAGCCATGGCACTTTCTGCATTTTTCTTAATATTTTTCTTGTTAATGCATGTATCTATAAACCTTTTGTCGGTTTTTAGTAAAGATGCTTTCAACACCGCTTCTCATTTTATGGGAACCAACCCTTTAATTCAGTTTGTTATGCAACCTGTTTTAATTTTAGGCGTTGTTTTTCATTTTGTAATGGGTTTTGTGTTAGAATTGAAAAATAAAAAAGCACAAGGCGTACCATATGTAAAAAACAATGGTGCTGCCAATTCTACTTGGATGAGTAGAAACATGATTTATTCTGGTTTGGCTATCTTGGCTTTTATTGTATTGCATTTTATCGATTTTTGGATTCCAGAGATTAACCATAAATATATAGCTGTTTTGCCAGAAGACCCAACAAGGTATTTTGGTGAGTTACACCATAAATTTGAAAACCCTTTAAGAGTTGGTGCCTATGTACTTGCATTTGTGTTTTTGGCATTGCATTTATTACATGGATTTCAATCGGCATTTCAATCTATGGGTGTCAATAATAAATATTCTGAAAGAATTAAAAAATGCGCTAAGGGCTATTCTATACTAGTACCTGCACTTTTTATTTTCATAGCACTTTTTCATTTTTTTACTAATCACTAAGAAATATGGCAACATTAGATTCTAAAGTCCCAAAAGGTCCTTTAAAAGACAAATGGACAACTTATAAAGATAAAATTAACTTGGTAAATCCAGCCAATAAACGTCATATAGACATCATTGTAATTGGTACAGGTTTGGCAGGAGGTTCTGCAGCTGCAACTTTAGCAGAATTAGGCTATAATGTAAAAGCATTTGCTTATCAAGATTCACCAAGACGTGCACATTCTATTGCAGCGCAAGGAGGCATTAATGCCGCCAAAAACTATCAAGGAGATGGAGATTCTAACTACCGCTTATTTTACGATACCGTAAAAGGAGGTGATTATAGATCAAGAGAAGCTAACGTGTATCGTTTGGCAGAGGTTTCGGGAAATATCATTGATCAATGTGTAGCACAAGGAGTCCCTTTTGCACGTGATTATGGAGGATTACTTGACAATCGTTCGTTTGGTGGTGTATTGGTTTCAAGAACATTTTATGCCAAAGGACAAACAGGACAACAATTATTGTTAGGAGCATATTCTGCAATGAACCGTCAAATTGCACGTGGAAAAATTACCATGCACAACCGACATGAAATGTTAGATGTTGTGATTGTTGATGGAAAAGCAAGAGGTATCATTGCCCGTAATTTAATTACCGGTGAAATAGAAAGACATTCTGCACACGCTGTAGTTGTTGCTTCTGGTGGTTACGGAAACGTTTATTTTTTATCAACAAACGCTATGGGTTCTAATGCCACTGCTGCTTGGAAAATTCATAAAAAAGGAGCTTATTTTGCAAATCCTTGTTATACGCAAATTCACCCAACATGTATTCCAAGAAGTGGAGACTATCAATCTAAATTAACTTTGATGTCAGAATCATTACGAAATGATGGTCGTATTTGGGTGCCAAAAAGCATGGAAGATGTGATGGCTATTAGAGAAGGAAGCAAAAAACCAACCGATTTGTCAGAAGAAGAACGCGATTATTACCTAGAACGCCGTTATCCTGCCTTCGGAAATTTGGTGCCGCGTGATGTAGCTTCAAGAGCAGCAAAAGAACGTTGTGATGTGGGTTATGGAGTAAATGCTACAGGCGAAGCAGTATATTTAGATTTTAAATCTGCAATAAATAGATATGGAAAAGAACAAGCTTTATTACATGGTGATAGAAACCCTTCAGAAGCAAAAATTATAGAATTAGGGGAAAAAGTTATCGAAGAAAAATACGGAAACTTATTTCAGATGTATGAAAAGATTGTTGATGAAAATCCATATAAAACACCAATGATGATTTATCCTGCAACGCATTACACAATGGGTGGTGTTTGGGTTGATTATAATTTAATGACTACCGTACCTGGTTTGTATTGTATTGGAGAAGCAAACTTTTCAGATCATGGCGCAAACCGTTTAGGAGCATCTGCATTAATGCAAGGTTTAGCAGATGGTTACTTTGTGCTGCCTTATACTATTGGTGATTATTTAGCTGACGATATTAGAACAGGAGAAATTTCAACAGATACTGCTGAATTTGAACAAGCAGAAAAAGCCGTAAAAGAACGCTTAGATTTCTTTATCAATAATAAAGGAACTCATTCTGTAGATTATTTCCATAAGAAACTTGGAAAAGTAATGTGGGACAAAGTAGGGATGGCACGTAATGAAAAACATTTAAAAGAAGCCATTTCTGAAATTAAAGAAATAAGAGAAGATTTTTGGAAAAATGTAAAAGTGCCAGGAACTTTAAATGAATTTAATCAAGAATTAGAAAAAGCAGGAAGAGTAGCAGACTTTTTAGAATTAGGCGAGTTATTTGCCTTAGATGCTTTAAATCGTAAAGAATCTTGTGGAGGTCATTTTAGAGAAGAATCTGTAGAACAAGATGGCCCTCAAAAAGGAGAAGCTTTACGCGATGATGTAAATTATAAATATGTTGCTGCATGGGAATACAAAGGAGAACCAAGCGAAGCAATATTACATAAAGAAGAGTTAGAATTTAACGATATAGAGTTAAAAACGAGGAGTTATAAGTAGGTTAAAGAGAAGAGAGAAATCAACCAAGAAAACAGACAAGTTGAAGTTTCATATTTGAAAGGTTAAGTCTTTTTTCTACTCTCTATATTCTTTTTTCTAATAAAAATTAAAAATTATGAATCTTACACTAAAAATCTGGAGACAAAAAGGACCAAATGATAAAGGTCAGATGGTTGATTATAAAGTAACTGATATTTCAGAGCACATGTCATTTCTAGAAATGATGGATGTATTGAATGAGCAATTAGTAAACGCTGGTGAAGAACCTGTTGCTTTTGATCATGATTGTAGAGAAGGAATCTGTGGTATGTGCTCTATGTACATTAACGGTGAAGCACATGGTCCAGACAGAGGCATTACAACATGTCAGTTACACATGCGTATGTTTAAAGACGGTGATACGATTACTATTGAACCATTTAGAGCTAATGCTTTTCCTGTAATCAAAGATTTAGTGGTAGATAGAATGGCATTTGAACGCATTCAGCAAGCAGGAGGTTTTATTAGTGTTAACACCTCTGGTAATACGCAAGATGCCAATTCTATTCCTATTTCTAAACACGCAGCAGACCAAGCTATGGATGCCGCTACATGTATTGGTTGTGGTGCATGTGTTGCAACCTGTAAAAATTCTAGTGCCATGTTATTTGTATCTGCCAAAGTAAGTCAATATGCCTTGTTGCCTCAAGGGCAAGTAGAAGCTACAGACAGAGTTTTAAACATGGTAGCACAAATGGATTTAGAAGGCTTCGGAAATTGTACCAATACGGGCGCTTGCGAGATTGAATGTCCTAAAGGAATTTCTTTAGAAAACATTGCACGTATGAATCGTGAATTGATGAAAGCAAGTGTAAAGTAATTTTTCATTATAAAACAAAAAAACCAAACACTTGTGTTTGGGTTTTTTGTTTTAATTTTATTTTTTTGGGTGAACCAGCGTCATTTCATCAATAAGTCTTTTTGCGCCAGCATATTTATCGACAATAAAAAGGACATAACGTATATCTACCATGATGTTTCGGCAAATTTCTGGATCATAATTCATGTCACTCATGGTACCTTCCCAGACACGATCAAAATTGAGACCTACTAAATTTCCGTAGGCATCAATAGCAGGAGACCCAGAGTTACCACCTGTGGTGTGATTTGTACCTAAAAAGCAAACAGGTATTTTACCATTTTTATCGGCATATTGTCCGTAATCTTTAGCTTTATACAAATCACGTAATTTTTTTGGCACATCAAATTCATAATCGCCAGGGACATATTTTTCTATTACACCATCTAAATAACTTACCGGGTTGTAATAAACAGCATCTCTTGGAGAATATCCATGAACTTGACCGTAAGTAACACGTAAAGTACTATTTGCATCAGGAAAATAACGAGCATTTGGCAGCGCTTCCATTAAAGCAGTCATGTATTTTGCTTGTAATGTGTTGATGGCGTTATTTTTTGTTTGATATGCTGGGTTTATCTTGTTATAAAATTCTGCAATTAAAGGTTTTGCGTATTTATAGGCAGCATCTTGGTTTAGATTTCTTATAATTTGATCTGCAGTTCCATCTAGTAATTTTAATGATTTGTCTAAGCTGGTAAAAGCAGTAAGGTTATAGATTGATGCATCAATATTAGAGGTATATAACGGCATGATGTTATTAAAAACACTTTTATCAACAGAGACGTCATAATTTTTATGGATTCCTTTTAAACGTCCAATGAATGAAGTTTTAGCCTTTTCAAAATTTGAAGGATTTTTAGTAATTGCTTGTTCCATTTGATAAGCTCTAAAGCACATTTGCATAAGCTCATTGTTAACTAAAAAGACTTCTATAAAGTTTCTACGTTTAATATTTATAGATGAAAAATCGGAATATAATTGTTTAAATTGAGGTAAGATATTACCGTATTTATTTTCAAGACCTTTTTCTTTTAATGCTTTGGTAAACGTTGCTTCAAAAGCGCGTCTTTTTGCAACGGCATTACTTTTTTCTATGCCTAAATTTTCGCCAATCCATTTTTTCCAATAATTGGCAATTCGTGCTTGTTTTGAAGCATATTTAATTCGAATAGCATCACTTGTTTTCATCTTAGCATCAATCACTTTTAATGCAGCTGCTCTTATAGCTATATTACTTGGATTAAATTGTTTTGTAATGTGTTCTATTGCTACTGCAGGCAAATATTCATTTGTTCTTCCAGGAAAGCCAAAGACAAGTGTAAAATCACCTTCTTCAATACCATCTAAAGAAACAGGTAAATAATGTTTTGGTGTGTACGGCACATTGTCTTTACTGTAAGCTGCGGGTTTGTTATTTTTATCAGCATAAATACGAAACATACTAAAATCACCTGTATGTCTTGGAAAAACCCAATTATCAGTATCATTTCCGAATTTTCCAATGCTAGAAGGTGGTGCGCCAACTAAGCGAATATCTTCAAAAAGTTCTGTTACAAACAAAAAGTATTGGTTGCCTTTGTAAAAAGCTTTTACCTTGGTGTCTTGCCATGCTTCTTTTACAATACTTTTTTGGGCAGCATTTGTATTTTTAGTTATTTGAGATTGTTTTTGGGCTTCGGTCATGTTGTCTGTAATACCCATAAAAGCTTGTTTTGTAATGTCTTCTATGCGCACAATAAATTCTATAAACAACCCTTCGTTTGGTAGTTCGTCTTCTAGATTCATTGCCCAAAAGCCATCTTTTAAATAATCGTTTTCTAAAGAAGAATGCGATTGAATTTGGCTAAATCCACAATGATGATTGGTTAATACCAAACCTTGATTAGAAATGATTTCGCTGGTACAACCGCCATTAAAATGCCCAATGGCATCTTTTAAGCTAGAATGGTTAACATCATAAATGTCTTTGGCAGTTAGTTTACTACCTAAATTTATCATTTCGGTTTCGTTCATGCCTTCTAAAAGTGAAGGAATCCACATGCCACCTTGCATGGTTTTAAGGTCAATTGGTGAAGATTCTGCTACCGAAGGTGTTATTTTTGTAGTTTTACAAGAAAGTAAGAAGATAGTTAAAAGTAAAGCGTAGAATTTAAAATTTTTCATCATAATAAATGGTTTGTTTTCCAAAGGTAAAGAACAACATGTAAAATACATTAAAAAAAGCGTAATTTTAAATTATGAAAAACAAATTAGAAGTAGCGATTATTCAATCTGATATTGTTTGGGAAAACCCGATTGAAAACAGAAAAAACTTTACAGATAAGATAACTGCCATTTCTTCGGAAATTGACCTCATTGTGTTGCCAGAGATGTTTACTACAGGTTTTACCATGAATGCTTCAAAGTTTTCTGAAACTATGCAAGGTAAAACTGTTTTATGGATGCAAGAAATGGCATTAAAAAAACAATGTGCCCTAGTAGGAAGTTGTATTATTTATGAAGAAGAAAAGTACTACAATAGGTTGTTTTTTGTAAAACCATCTGGAAAAATTGCACATTATGACAAACATCATTTATTTACTTTGGCAGGTGAACACAAAGTATATAGTAAAGGTTTAAACCGCCTTTTAGTTGATTTTAGAGGATGGAAAATTTGTCCGTTAATTTGTTACGATCTTCGTTTTCCTAGATGGAGTAGAAACACAGTTAATTATGATTTACTTCTTTATATTGCCAGTTGGCCAAAAGCTAGAATATCTGCGTGGAATACCTTATTAAAAGCACGTGCTATCGAAAATATGACGTATTGTATTGGGGTAAATAGAATAGGCGAAGATAAGAATGCATACGAGTATTCTGGAAATTCAGTTGCTTTAGATTACTTCGGAAATGAACTAGTAACCACAACAGCGTATAAAGAAGAAATTAGCTTTGTAACTTTAAATAAAAAAAGCCAAGATACTGCTCGAAATAAGTTTTCTTTTTTAAAAGACCAAGATTAACCTTTATTCTTATTGGCTAAATAAACACCTAAAAGAATAATAGCACTGGCAAGCAATTGCCATAAACCAAATATTTCGTCATCAAAAAGCCCCCAAGCCAAGGCAATAATTGGCATTAAATATGTTACCGAAGATGCAAAAACGGGCGTTGAAATTTGCACCAATTTATTAAACATTATTTTTGCTAATGCTGTTCCAAAAACTGCTAAAATAGCTACATAGATCAATGATTTTTGAACTGTAGGTTCTTTAAAATCTACAACAGTAAAAAAATTAGAAAATAATAATACGACAAGTGCAGGAATAGAGATTACGACAAAATTACCAACAGCAATAGCCATTGGCGACATGGTTTGCATGTGTTTTTTAATAATATTTACATTGGCAGCATACATAAGAGTAGCAATCAAAATAAAACTAGCATAGAGATAATTATGTGTTGGATTTAATTCTGCACTGAGATAAATAAGAAATACAGTACCAATAAACCCAATAATTATGCTTATAAATTGACGAACACTAGATGCTATTTTAAAAATTAAAGAACCAATAATAATGGTGTTAATTGGCACCAAAGAATTTAAGATAGAAGCTACAGCACTATCAATTTCTGTTTCTGCGTATGCAAATAAAAACGCCGGAAAAAATGTGCCGAGCAATGCAGATATGGTAATCCATTTCCATTCGTGCTTTTGAATTTTTGAAATACTTTTAAAGCCTATTAAAAGTAAAAAAACGGTAGTGAATAAAATTCGTAAAGCACCTAATTGTAAAGGAGTTAATCCTATTAAGGATTTTTTAATTAAGATAAAAGAACTTCCCCAAATAAGAGAAAGTACAATAAGATATAACCACTTTTTTTGCATTGTCTAGATTGTCATTTTGAAATGCAAAAGTCTTGATAATTTTCGGTTTCTACACAAAAACAGCGTAAATTTGTAACTTAATTTATTTGAAATATGAAAACATTAAAACTCTTTTTACTAATACTTACATTTGGTTTAACTACAATTTCATGTTCAAAAGAAAAAGCTCCAAAATTAAAAACCGTTGAGGTTATGATTGAAGGAATGACTTGCGAACAGGGCTGTGCACGCTTAATTAGATCTAAAGTTGCTAAAGAAGTAGGCGTACAATATGCTGCTGTAAGTTTTAAAGCCAAAAAAGGTGTTTTTACGTATGATGCTTCTAAAACATCAAAAGAAAACATTATTAAAAAGATTAACAGTATTGCTGATGGTTCTCTTTATAAAGTTGTTTCTCAAAAAGAGTTAGACACTATTTATACTAAAAACCAATCATTTAAAAAAGCGCCCCCTGTTGACTAACCCGCATAATTCACAGTACTAATAATATTAAAAACGTTCTCTTCATTTCTAAAAATTCCGTCATTAGGAGTATTCATTATTTCAGGGTTTAACCCCTATACTGACACCTCTTGTCTATCCCAAAAATTTATTTAAGATGGAATTGTTTTAAAACTATTTATTTATAATTTTTGCAGCTACTTTTTCTAGTTCTACATACCAGTCTTCTCCAAATTTTCGAATAAGCGCTTGCTTAACAAATTTATAAACAGGTACTTGTAATTCTTTACCTAAAGTACAAGCGTCATCACAAATCTCCCAACGGTTATAATTAACCGCAGAAAACGCTGTATAGTTATGTACTCTAATTGGGTATAAATGACAAGAAACAGGTTTTTTCCATTGGACTTCGCCTTGATTGTAAGCTTCTTCTATTGCACACAAAGCAACATTATTTTCATCAAAAATAACATACGCACAATCTTTATTATCTATCAAGGTTGTTTCGTGTTCTCCGTCTTCATTTGTTGTAAAAACGCCTTGCTTTTCTATAGCTTCTATACCTTCTTTTCGAAGGAAAGGTTTTACCTTAGGGTAAATATCTTTCATTATCTGAAGCTCACTTTCTTCTAAGGGCGCCCCTGCATCGCCATCAATACAACATGCACCTTTACATGCCGACAAGTTGCAAACAAAATCTGAACTAATTATGTCTTCTGAAACTATCGTTTTTCTTAACTGAAACATCTATTAAATTTTCGGTAAATTTACATAAATATAACATTGCAATGTCATAGCTTTTTATACATTTGCCAACAATTTTAAAATCAGCATCATGGAATTTAATTTTAAACAGATATTTACGGCCTTTATGATCCTATTTGCTGTAATTGACATTATAGGTAATATTCCTATTATTATAGATTTACGTAAAAAGGCAGGGCATATTCAATCAGAAAAAGCATCTTTGATTGCTGGTATTATTATGATTGTCTTCTTGTTTTTAGGACAAAGTTTGTTATCCCTAATTGGTATTGATGTCCATTCTTTTGCTGTTGCTGGTTCTTTTATCTTGTTTATTATTGCCATTGAAATGATTTTGGGTGTTACACTTTTTAAAGAAGATGAAGATGATGCGTTAACAGCTTCTGTTTTTCCTTTGGCTTTTCCGCTTATTGCTGGTCCGGGAAGTTTAACAACATTACTTTCTTTAAGAGCAGAATTTCATATAGAAAACATTATCATAGCGGTATTATTAAATGTACTTTTAATTTATATTGTTTTAAAGGCATCTTCAAAAATTGAACGTATGATTGGTGCAAATGGCATTAAAATCATTAGAAAAGTTTTTGGTGTTATTTTACTTGCTATTGCTATCAAGCTTTTTAGTCATAATATTTTAAAATTATTTGAAGTTGTTTCTTAATAATTATTTAGTAGTGTCCGTCTAAATACTTAAGACCGTTTCACTATTAAACGAAAGATAAAAGACTTGATTGTAACGATACGATAAACAGTTATTTGAAAATTATAGTTATTGATAGATAACATAAAATTTAAAAAACAGAAAAAGCAAGGTGTCTATTTAAAAAAGCTCTTAGAACCTCTATTAAGCATAACTTTTTAGAGTTTTTATAAGTATTAATCGGACAACATTGTAATTTATAAAGTAAAATCGTTTCATTTTTAGACAAATGTCTTGATTCCAACTACACAAAAGGCAATCTTATATGAAGAGTGCAATGTAGAGAATTAAAAGATTAAGAAACTAGAAATTTATTCTACTGTAACGGCTTTTGCTAAATTACGAGGTTGATCTACGTTTTTATCTAACATCAATGCAATGTGGTATGATAATAATTGTAAGGGTATGGTTGTTAATAACGGTGTAAAAGCCTCTTCTGTGTCTGGAATTTCAATTACATGATCTGCAATGGCTTTAACCGTTACATCACCTTCGGTTACAATGGCAATAATTTTACCAGCTCTTGATTTTATTTCTTGAATATTACTAACCACCTTTTCATAATGACCTTTGTTAGTTGCAATTACAAAAATAGGCATATTTTCATCTATTAAAGCTATAGGCCCGTGCTTCATTTCTGCTGCAGGATAGCCTTCTGCATGAATATACGAAATCTCTTTTAATTTTAATGCGCCCTCTAATGCTACAGGAAAATTAAATCCTCTTCCTAAATACAAACAGTTTTTAGAATCTTTATAAACAGAGGCAATGTGCTTTACTTGAGCATCTATTTTTAAAAGCTTTTCTACTTTTGAAGGGATTAATTGCATTGTATGAAGGTACGCGCGAAAATCGGATGTAGATAAAGAGCCGTTTTCTTTTCCTAATTTTAAAGCAATTAAAGAAAGTACCGTAATTTGTGTTGTAAAAGCTTTGGTAGATGCTACGCCAATTTCTGGACCAGCGTGTGTATAAGCGCCTGCATCTGTTTCTCTTGCAATAGAAGATCCAACCACATTACAAACGCCAAAGACAAATGCTCCTTTTGATTTTGCTAATTTAATAGCTGCTAATGTATCTGCTGTTTCTCCAGATTGAGATATTGCAATGACAATATCGTTTTCTGTTATGATAGGATTTCTATATCTAAACTCTGAAGCGTATTCTACCTCTACTGGTATTCTTGCTAAATCTTCAAACAAATATTCTCCAACTAAACCTGCATGCCATGAGGTACCACAAGCAACAATAATAATTCTTTTTGCATTTAAAAAACGGTCTATATTATCATCTATACCTGCCATTTTAATTAAGCCTTCGTCTGGTAACATTCTACCTCTGTAAGTGTCAATAATAGCTTTTGGCTGTTCGTGAATTTCTTTTAACATAAAGTGGTCATAACCACCTTTTTCTATTTGCTCAAGACTTAAAGTTAATTCTTGAATATCATGTTTAACTAAAGAGTCACTTTTTATTTTTCGAATACGAATATCTCTATTGAGCTTTATCACCGCCATTTCTTCATCTTCTAAATAAATGGCATTTTTTGTATATTCAATAAAAGGTGATGCATCTGAAGCAATAAAGAATTCTGAATTATCTTTGCCTATTCCAATTGCAATTGGGCTTCCTAATCTTGCTACAACTAATTCGTTTGGTTTTTCTACATCAAAAACAGCAATGGCATAAGCACCAACAACGTTTGTTAAAGCTAATTGTACTGCTTTTCCTAATTTTACGTTGTGTTTCTTTTTAATCTCTTCTATAAGATTCACCAATACTTCCGTGTCGGTATCGCTCTGAAAAACGTAACCTCTTGAAATTAATTCTTTTTTTAAAGTATCATAATTTTCTATAATACCATTATGAACTATTGTAATTTTACCAGATTGTGATGTGTGTGGATGTGAGTTAATATCATTAGGAACTCCATGTGTTGCCCAACGTGTGTGACCAAACCCAATATTTCCTTTTGTAGATTTGTTTTCTAAAATTTTCTCTAGGTCGGCTACCTTTCCTTTTGTTTTAGAAACGTTTAACTTTTTTCCGTCAAATAAAAAAATACCTGCGCTATCATAGCCTCTGTATTCTAAGCGCTGCAGTCCTTTAATAATGATTGGTTTTGCTTCTCTAAAACCAATATAGCCTGTTATTCCACACATTTTTTAAATTATTTTAGTTCAATTCTGAATAGAAAATTTCTAATTTTATTCTTTCGGGTTCTGTAATTGGTAAATTCCCTTTCAAAACAACACCTTTTGGATTCCAGTTTCGGTTTTTAATAAGTGTGTCTATTGGAGAAATAGGGTTGTCTGTTGGGTTATACACTTTTAATCCTAATTTAGGCACAGTACCTGTAAAGTCGCTTTTTAATACATCCGAAATAAAATCTGTTATCGTAAATTTATAATAATTTAAAGTGTTTCCATCTTCATCTTGTGCCAACGCACCACCAATTGTTCCTTCAGAAAGCACATCTTTTATTTGAGAATTAGTATCATAATTATACAAATAAAGTCTTTCTGGACTTATTAAATTTGGACTGTTTTGATCTTTATAAATATAAATATTTGCTTCATTAATAAGCCAGTTATTAGATTGTAATTGTGCTAAATTATCATTTTTAAACAATTCTATAACTGCATTTGACCCTACGGCTCCTTGCACAAATAATTTGTCTTCACCAGCAATCATGTTTGGGCTTAAAATATAAGGCGCTATTAAAGATCCTGAGTAATCTCTATTTATGGCATTATTTACTATACTTCCGAATAAAAAATCAAAAGATTTTGGTGTCTTGATAATGACGCCTGTTTCTCCTGTTGTGCCATCAAAATCTAAATCTTCGCCCGAAGCTTCATCAACTATATTTTCTTCACTGTAATAAATTGTCATTTTTGCTGCAGCAAGATTTAGTGATAACAACGATGAAAAATCATTTCCGTTTGGTGTTGCCTTGATAAAAAGTCCTCTAAAATATTGTTTAAAATCATCGTTTGTTGAAAGTTCTGAACCTGTTGCAGAGGTAATAAATTTTGAATAAATTAAATTTTTGTCTAGCGGTATTTTAATTGATGGTGATACCTGCACTGATTTAACGGTGTCTGTATCATAAACAACAGCTGGCGTTACTAAATTGTATTTTCTAGAAATATATGCAACGGTGTCTTGATTGTTAGGTTTAAAGGTTCCTGAGTAAAGTAAACTTCCTGTATTATACACTTTATCGGTGTAATATTCGTTTAAAAGTGTTGGGTTTAAAGGGTCTAAGGTGGTTAAATACGTGCCTAACTCAAAAACTTCTAATTTAAAAGGTACGCTTTGGTCTCCTATTATTGAATCTAAATCAAATTTTGGTGATCCATTGGCATAATCATCTACATTTCTGGTTGCTTGATAAGGAATGTCTATCAAGACAGAATCTATTGTTGGGTTTATTCCAAAATCAACGGCTTCTATAGAAGGAAGGTTTAACTGGGTAATGACACTACTTTCTATTTTTCCAAAATTGGTGTCTTTATAAACGCCTAATATGTATTGTCCTAATCTTTCGGCTCTTTGGCTTAAAATATTTTCATTATAGGCTACAATTTCAGAGGTGTAACTGTTTGTGTTGAAATTGTTATTATCTACTAAGTTTACGCCTACATTTTCAATGTCTTTTTCGCAAGAGCTTAAACTTAATAGTGTAATAATGGTAAGTAGTAAATACTTACTTAGCTTCATAACATTTGTTGTCATAAAAAAGTTTTCTTTTAATTAATCTAAATTTGTGTTGTGTAAAACTCAATATATTCATCAGAAAATTCTTCTAAATTTTTATAAGCAAAACTAGGCTTGTCTTGAGTTTTAAGGAAATCTTCTAATTCTTTTGGTAGCTTTTCACTGCCAATCATAAAGGCATCTGAATTTGCTACTGCACTTTTTAAAAGATTGATATAGTTAGGTGATTTGAGTTGTTCTATTTTTGATTCGGCAATATTATCGTATTTAATCTTTTCAATAATTTTTTTATTTAAAGATCCTTCAAAACCATTTTCATAAACAGATGTTACTATCTTACTGTTTGTAAATAAAGGGTCATCTCCATAATATTCTTTCAAATACAACGGAAGCAATGAAGCCAACCAGCCATGTACGTGAATAATATCTGGCGACCAATTTAATTTTTTTACAGTTTCTACTACGCCTTTAGCAAAAAAGATGGCTCTTTCATCATTATCGTCAAACAATTTATCATCTTCGTCTGTAAAAATTGCCTTTCTTTTAAAATATTCGTCATTATCAATAAAGTATACTTGCATTCTTTCCTTCGGAATGGAAGCAACTTTAATAATCAAAGGCATATCCATGTCGTTAATTATTAAATTCATTCCAGAAAGACGAATTACTTCGTGTAATTGATGTCTTCGTTCATTAATGACACCAAATCGAGGCATAAATATACGTGTTTGCCCTCCGTTTTTATGTACTTTTTTTGCCAATTCGAATGCTGTTGTTCCTATTTCGGTTTCTGGTAAATACGGCACAACTTCCGAAGAAACAAATAATACTCTCTTATCTTTCATGTGATCTCTTTATCTTTAAAGGAAGCAAAATGCTAACTTTACAAGTATTCATTAGAATGCAAAAATACAAAAATTTATGCAGATTTTAATGTAAAAGAAGTAAGTTTGCATGCTTTTAACAGTAATTAACAGTATTGATATGCTCGTTTTCGAAAAAACAAAATTACTTCAAGAAAAAATTGCAGCGATTAAAGGAATTAAAAAAATAGGTTTTATACCTACTATGGGGGCTTTGCATAAAGGTCATCTATCATTAATTCAAGAAGCAAAAAAAAACAATTCAATTATTGTTGTTAGTATTTTTGTAAATCCAACTCAATTTGACAATAAAGAAGATTTAAGCAACTATCCTAAAACTTTAGAAAATGATCTTAAATTATTAAGATCTGTTGGTTGCGATATTGCTTTTACGCCTTCTGCAAAAGAAATATATCCTACAAAAATTGTGTCTCAGCATTTTCATTTTGATGGTCTTGAAAACGAAATGGAAGGCAAGCACAGAAAAGGTCATTTTGATGGTGTTGGCACTATTGTAAAAAGGCTTTTTGAAATTGTAAAGCCAGACAATGCTTATTTTGGAGAGAAAGATTTTCAGCAATTACAAATCATAAAGAAACTGGTTTTAAAAAACCGCATTCCTGTTCAGATAGTTGGCTGTAAGATTTTTAGAGAAAAAGATGGCTTGGCTATGAGTTCTAGAAATACAAGACTTACAAAAAAACACAGGCTTGCTGCTCCTTTTATATACCAAACACTTCAAAAAGCAAAAGAGAAATTTAAAACAGAAAGTATTTCAAAAATTAACTTTTGGGTTGCCCAGCAATTTAAAGAACATGCTTTATTAGAATTAGAATATTTTACCATAGCTGACGAAAAAACACTTAAAGAAAGCTTTCGTAAAAGAAAACAAAAAAATTATCGTGCTTTTATCGTTGTTTTTGCAGGTAAAATACGACTGATTGATAATATTGAATTATAGTGCTTTTCATTAACAAAAAAATAAGTAAATTTATCGCATGCTTGTAACTGTAGTAAAATCAAAAATCCATAGAGTCAAAGTAACTGGCGCCGAACTTAATTATATTGGCAGCATCACTATTGATGAAAATTTAATGGATGCCGCAAACATTATCCAAGGAGAACGTGTTCAGATTGTAAACAATAACAATGGAGAGCGGCTAGAAACATATGCTATTCCTGGACCTAGAAATAGTGGCGAAATAACTTTAAATGGCGCTGCTGCTAGAAAAGTTTCGAAAGGTGATGTGCTTATTTTAATAACTTACGGCATCATGCCTATTGAAGAAGCTAAAAACTTTAAACCTTCTCTTGTTTTTCCAAATGAAGACAACAACCTTTTAGAATAATTTGTTAAAAAAATACCGTAAAATATTCTTTATCTTACTTCCAATTGCATTGGGAGTTTTTTTAATATGGTATTCGCTCTCAAAATTAACTTCAGAAGATATTTTCACCATAAAAAACGCTTTTAAAACAGCTAATTACTGGTGGATTGCACTATCTTTATGCTGCGGAATTTTAAGCCATATCTCTAGAGCTTACCGCTGGCATTTTATGCTAGAACCTTTGGGTTACAAGCCTCGATTTGGAAACACCATCATGGCGGTTTTAGTAGCATATATTGTAAACCTTGCGTTTCCTAGAGCAGGTGATGTAGCAAGAGCTACAACCATTTCTAAATATGAAAACATTCCTTTTGAAAAAGCTTTTGGAACCATCGTAGCAGAACGCGTAGCAGATGTAGCCATGTTGCTATTGGTAATTGCCATAGCATTGCTTGTACAATTTGGGTTTTTAAAATCCTTCTTACTTACCAAATTACCTACTAATCCAACTAGAAGCGGACTCATAATACTAAGTTTTGTCTTCATTTTTTACATAATTATTAAACGTCTTAAAAAGTCTACAAACGCCTTTGCAATCAAAATAAAAACATTTTTAAAAGGTCTATTTGAAGGTGTTAAAAGTATTTTTACAATGCAAAAAAAATGGGCGTTTATTTTTCACACCTTATTTATTTGGGTCATGTACATCCTCATGTTTTACTTTGCGGCTTTTGCAATACCAGATACTGCTTTTTTACCATTAGGCGCTTTACTTACAGGTTTTATTGTAGGCGCATTAAGTATTGCGGCAACAAATGGCGGGTTGGGTACGTATCCTGTTGGTGTTCAGCAAGTACTTATGCTTTACGGTATTAGTAGTGTCTCTGCCCTTGCATTTGGTTGGATTATGTGGACGGCACAAACAATAATGATTGTTGTATTTGGAGGTCTTTCCTTTTTCTTACTTCCAATTTATAACAAAGAAAAATAGTTATACCTTTATCAAATGGCAAAAGTAAAAACCACTTTTTTCTGTCAGCAATGTGGCACACAATATGCTCAATGGCAAGGGCAATGTAATGCGTGTAAAGAATGGAACACAATTAGTGAAGAAATTATAGAAAAGAAAGAAATTACCTCTTGGAATATTTCTTCTAAAAAAACCAGTGCCTCAAAATCCCAAAAAATTTCTGAAATAGCCATTAAAACTGAAGATAGAATTTCTACCAACAACCAAGAATTTGATAGAGTTTTAGGCGGCGGAATTGTTAAGGGTTCTGTTATTTTGTTAGGCGGAGAACCTGGCATTGGAAAATCAACATTACTACTTCAAATTGCTCTTTTATTAGAAAAAAAAGTACTCTATGTGTCTGGAGAAGAAAGTGCATCGCAAATAAAAATGCGCGCAGATCGCTTACATAAAGACCATAGTAATTGTTATGTATTAACAGAAACCAAAACGCAAAATATTTTTAAAAATATTGAAACTATTAAACCAGACATTGTTGTAATAGACTCTATACAAACATTACATACTGACTTTATAGAAGCAAGCGCTGGTAGTGTTTCTCAAATAAAGCAAACCACATCAGAACTTACAAAATTTGCTAAAGAAACCGCCATTCCGGTTTTGATTATTGGTCATATTACTAAAGATGGTCATATTGCAGGACCAAAAATATTAGAACATATGGTAGATGTGGTCTTACAATTTGAAGGCGACAGAAATCATGTCTATAGAATTTTAAGAGCTAATAAAAATCGTTTTGGATCAACATCAGAATTAGGTATATACGAAATGCAAGCTATTGGGTTACGAGAAGTCAACAATCCTTCTGAAATATTAATTTCAGAAAAAGACGCCTCTTTAAGCGGTACAAGTATTGCCGCCACCATGGAAGGCGTACGACCGTTAATGATAGAAGTGCAAGCCCTAGTAAGCACTGCTGTTTACGGAACACCGCAGCGATCTTCTACAGGCTATAACATTAAAAGATTACACATGTTATTGGCTGTTTTAGAAAAAAGAGCTGGATTTAGATTGGGTGCAAAAGATGTTTTCTTAAACATTGCAGGTGGAATTAAAATAGATGATCCTGCCATTGATTTGGCCGTTGTCACAGCTATCCTTTCTTCTAATGAAGACATTGCAATACCTCAAGACACTTGCTTTGCTGCAGAAGTTGGGTTGTCTGGAGAAATAAGACCTGTTTCTAGAATTGAACAGCGTATTTTAGATGCCGAAAAACTAGGCTTTGAAAAAATTTACATTTCAAAATATAATAAAATTGCGACACGTAATTTTAGCATCACAATTTGTAAAATTTCTAAAATAGAAGAGCTTGTAAAACTGTTATTGTAATAACCTGAGTTCGACCTAAACTTGCAATCAAAGTTTTCAGCCTTTTTTCTTAGACGAGGCATGGCTTTGAAGGACTATTTTTAGTTTGAAAAG
>CAMZLD010000057.1 GCA_947311635.1 uncultured Flavobacteriaceae bacterium
CTACTATAGTATTAAAGTCAATTCTTATGCCAATGTAAAATATTGACATCTTATTTGTAAAAAAACATTGTTGTCCGATTAAAATTTATAAAAAAGCTCTTAGAACCTCTATTAAACATAACTTTTTAGCATTTTTATAAATTTTAATCGGACAACAATGTTTTTTTACAAATAAGATGTCAATATTTTACATTGGCATAAGAATTGACTTTAATACTATAGTAGTAAGAAGACTATTTTATAATCTTCTGAAAATCATTGCTATAATACTATTTAAATATAAATAAGCTAATTAAATAGTAACAAACAATGACAAAATGACCTAAAAAGAAAATAATAGAAATGAAATTTATAAAACTAGACAATCTGTCATTAGAGCATTTAATAGACGAAGATGCAGAATTAATACCTTTAATGACACCCGAAGATGAAGAAGAAATAAGCAAAGAAGACATACCAGATGTATTGCCAATTTTGCCATTACGAAACACGGTTTTGTTTCCTGGCGTAGTCATACCAATAACTGCAGGTAGAGATGCATCAATTAGGCTTATTAAAGACGCCAATAATGGAAACAAAACAATAGGTGTTGTTTCACAAAAAAATGAAGCCGTAGAAAACCCTGTACTAAAAGATATCAATACTATTGGTACCGTAGCGCGAATTCTACGTGTGTTAAAAATGCCAGATGGTAACACAACTGTCATTATTCAAGGTAAAAAAAGGTTTGAGATAGGCGATGTGATTGGTGAAAAACCCTATATAGTAGCTTCTGTTAAAGAATTAATAGAAGATAAATCTGCAGAAAATGATAAAGAATTTAAGGCTATTATTGCCTCTGTAAAAGAAATGGCGCTGCGTATAATTAAAGAAAACCCTACATTACCATCAGAAGCATCTTTTGCCATTAAAAATATAAAGAGCAATACTTTTTTGGTAAACTTTGTGTCTTCTAACATGAACCTTTCAGTCGCAGAAAAGCAAGAATTACTAGAAGTAGGAAACTTAAAAGAGCGTGCTTTACTTACCTTAAAACGTATGGATGAAGAGTTACAACGTTTAGAACTTAGAAATGTGATTCATTCAAAAACACGCTCAGACATGGATCAACAGCAACGCGAGTATTATTTAAATCAGCAACTTAAAACCATTCAAGAAGAGCTAGGCAACACTTCAAATGATCAAGAGTTGTTTGACATGAAACAACGCGCTAAGAAAAAGAAATGGAACAAAGATGTTGCTAAAATTTTTGATAAAGAAATAAGTCGTTTACAACGTATGAATCCACAAGTGGCAGAATATTCTGTACAACGCAATTACTTAGAGTTGTTGTTAGAATTGCCTTGGAATGAATTTACAAAAGATAAATTCGACTTGAAAAGAGCCCAAAAAATACTCGATAGAGACCATTTTGGTTTAGAAAAAGTAAAGCAACGTATCATAGAGCATCTAGCAGTTTTAAAACTAAAAGGAGATATGAAATCGCCCATTATCTGTCTTTACGGACCTCCAGGAGTTGGTAAAACTTCTTTAGGGAAATCTATTGCAGAATCTTTAGGTAGAAAATACATTCGCATGTCTCTTGGTGGTTTAAGAGACGAAGCAGAAATTAGAGGGCATCGTAAAACATATATTGGTGCCATGCCAGGTAGATTGATTCAAAACATAAAAAAAGCAGGAAGCTCAAACCCCGTTTTTGTTTTGGATGAAATAGATAAATTATCTAACAGTCATAACGGAGATCCTTCTTCGGCAATGTTAGAAGTATTAGATCCAGAACAAAATGAATCTTTTTATGATAATTACTTAGAAACTGGTTTTGACCTTTCAAAAGTACTTTTTGTAGCAACTGCCAACAATTTAGGAGCCATTCCTTGGGCATTAAGAGACCGAATGGAAATTATTAATGTAACCGGTTATACTTTAGAAGAAAAAGTAGAAATAGCCAAGCGTCATTTACTTCCGAAGCAATTAAAAGAACACGGTTTAGATAGTAGTCATTTACAAATAGGAAAAAAACAATTAGAAAAAATAATAGAAGGGTATACCAGAGAATCTGGTGTTAGAACCATGGAAAAGCAAATTGCAAGAATGGTACGTTATGCTGCCAAAAGTATTGCAATGGAAGAAAATTACGATGTGAAAGTAACCAATGCTACCATAGAAGAAGTTTTGGGGGCATCACATCTAGAACGTGATAAATACGAAACCAATGATGTTGCTGGTGTAGTGACAGGTTTAGCTTGGACACAAGTAGGAGGGACGATTCTATTTATAGAATCTCTAATTTCTAAAGGAAAAGGTGGACTTTCTATTACAGGTAATTTAGGTAAAGTAATGAAAGAATCTGCAACCATAGCTTTAGAATACATCAAAGCAAATGCAGATGACTTCGGTATTGATGCAGAAATTTTCGACAATTACAAAGTGCATATTCATGTGCCAGAAGGCGCCACGCCCAAAGATGGGCCAAGTGCAGGTATTACCATGTTAACATCTTTAGTGTCTGTATTTACCCAACGTAAAGTAAAAAGTAAACTAGCCATGACCGGAGAAATAACACTGCGAGGTAAAGTATTGCCAGTAGGTGGTATTAAAGAAAAGATATTGGCAGCTAAAAGAGCCAATATTAAAGAATTGATTTTATGTATTGAAAATAAAAAAGATATAGATGAAATTAAACCGAAATATTTAAAAGGGTTAAAGTTTCACTATGTTTCCGAAATGCATGAAGTCATAGCCATTGCACTTACAAAACAAAAAGTCAAAGGCGCAAAAAAACTCAAATAAAAGAATAGCACTATCTCATAAAGTGTGTAAGTTTAAAAATCTCGGGATTAATTAATCCCGAGATTTTTTTTATTAATTTTATGTTATCTATCAATAACAATAATTTTCAAATAACTGTTTAGCGTATAGTTATAACCTGAGTTCGACCTAAACTTACATCAAAGAAGCC
>CAMZLD010000058.1 GCA_947311635.1 uncultured Flavobacteriaceae bacterium
AACAATAAATGTAGAATGATGAAAAATCTACTTACATTTTTAAGTTGTATCAGTTTTATTTTCTTCGGAAATAGCCAAATAACAACTGCCGAATATTTTATTAATACAGACCCTGGTGTGGGCAATGCAACTGCATTGACGGTAACTGCTGGAAATTCCATATCAGAAAATTTTAGCATACCAACAACAGGCTTACCAGAAGGGCTACACGTATTACATATTCGAACAAAAGGAACCAACAATGTATGGAGTTTGTACAAACGCGCTTATTTTTATGTACAAACACCAACAACAAACGGAACAGCAACAAATATTATTGCTGCAGAATATTATATTGATACAGAACAAGCAGGTGGTGTGGGCAATCAAACCCCCTTAACCATAACGGCAGGTATGACTCTTAACGAAACATTTTCTATTCCTACTACAGGTTTGGCAGACGGTTTACATGTCTTGCATATACGTGTAAAAGATGCTGCCAATACCTGGAGTTTATACAAAAGAACTTATTTTTATGTACAATCACCAGCATCAAATGGTACGCCAGTTAATATTGTGGCTGCTGAATTTTTTATTGACACTGAAACCGCGGTTGGCGCAGAAACACCTTTAACAATAACGCAAGGTCTTACGGTAAATGAAGCTTTTGCCATTCCAACAACAGGGTTGTCTAATGGTTTGCATGTTTTACACATACGCGTAAAAGATGCTAATAATGTTTGGAGTTTGTACAAACGTGCTTATTTTTATGTACATCAAAATAATAGCAATCTAGTACCTACACCAATTGTTGCTGCAGAGTATTTCTTGGGCAATGCAACAGGTGATGATCCTGGTGTAGGAAACGCTACTGCACTTACGGTAACACAAGGAATGACCATTTCAGAAGCCTTTACAATACCTGTACCTGCTAGTTTTACTAACGGCGATTATTTTGTACATATACGCTTACAAGATCAAGACGGTACGTGGTCTTTGTATAAAAGAGCCATTTTTACGGTAGATAACACGGTGTCTGTAACAGAGTTTTCGAGCGATGATTTTAAAGTATTTCCGAATCCAACAAATGCTACTTTTCATATCAATTTTACCACCTTCGGAAATTATTCAGCAGCGCTTTATGATATAACAGGTAAGCAAATAGTTGTTCAAAAACACTTGCAACAACAAAACGAATTAGATTTGTCAAATTTTGCAACGGGTATTTATCTCTTAAAAATTAAAGATCTAGACAAACAGCAAGTACAAAATATTAAAATAATGAAGCACTAATCTTTCCTTGTTTCTTTTAGAAAAGCCTCTTGAAAAATCAAGGGGCTTTTTAAAAAATTAAGGATGCTTTTTTACCAAATTAATGATTTGTTGGTAGTCTTTTGCGTTGCTAACAAAATCTAAGTCAGAAACATCAATCACTAAAGTGTTTAGGTGCTCTTCTGTCTTGATAAAATTAGCATAGCCTTTGTGTATTTTTTCTAAATAGGCAGGCTCTATATTTTGCTCGTAATCACGACCGCGTTTTTTAATGTTTTCAAGCAAACGATCGGTATTTTGATAAAGGTAGATGTACAAATCTGGCTTGGTAATCTCTTTGTACATAATGTCAAACATTTTTCGGTACAAAAAGTATTCGTCATTTTGTAAGGTTACTTGCGCAAAAATAAGCGACTTAAAAATGTAATAATCAGACACGATAAAGTTTTTAAACAAGTCAAACTGTGCCAAATCATCTGTTAGTTGTTGGTAGCGATCTGCCAAAAAACTCATCTCTAACGGAAACGCAAAACGGTCTTTATCTTCGTAAAATTTTGGTAAAAACGGATTGTCGGCAAAGCGTTCTAAAACAATTTTTGCATTAAAATCATTGGCAAACATTTTTGTTAGCGTGGTTTTTCCGGCACCAATATTTCCTTCAATAGCAATGTAGTTGTATTTTTCAGAAATAGAAATTGGGCGTACAATAACGGCATCTATTTGTTGCACTTCAGAAGTATCTGTACAAACAGCCAAACATTTTGCTATGGTTTGTTTTGCTATGGGATGCATGGTTTTTGAAGCAATATCAACCAACGGAACCAATACAAACTTGCGTTGCAACATTTTTGGGTGTGGAACAATTAAATTTTTATCAAAAATAATTTCATTATCAAACATTAAAATATCAATATCAATAACACGATCTTGATATCTGTCACCATCACATTCTTTTGAACGCTTTCTGCCTAAATCTTTTTCTATTTGAAGCAGTTTTTGCAACAAGGTTTCTGGATTTAAAATCGTAGCAACTTGAATACATATATTTAAAAAAGCTTCGCTTTCAAAACCCCAAGAAGCCGTTTTGTAAACCTTAGAAACACGTGTTACACCACCAATGCGTTCTGCAATAATTGCTACGGCAGTTTGTAGGTGTTGCAGCTTGTTTTCTTGGTTGCTACCTAAGGATAAATATGTAATTCTTGAGATACTCATGTAAAGGAATACAAAGAAAAGAAAAGTATCATTTAAAAGATTATATTTGCGTGGTAACTTATAAACATTTTACAGTTTAGAAAGGTTTTTAATATAACATTATATAGAAACACCTTTCACATTAAAGAAAAAAAACAAATACGATTACCATGCGATTTTTTAAAACCTTACTAGCCGTTATTCTCGGATTTTTTATAGCCTTATTGTTATTATTTTTTATCACCCTTGCAGGTGCTTCTTCTGTTGCTTCTTCTGCAGTTAAAAAAGTAACAGTAGAAAACAATGCAGTTTTGACGTTAAAATTAAACAAACCTATTAAAGATTATGCACCAAAAGAAACCAATCCGCTGGCAAAAATTTTAGAAATCGAAAATGAAAATTTAGACTTTAGTAAAATTTTAAACGCCATAGAAAATGCAAAAACAGATGCCAAAATAAAAGGCATTAGTATTGAGGCAATGGCTTTGCAAGCTGGCATTTCGCAATTGCAAACCTTGCGTGATAAATTAGAAGATTTTAAAACCTCTGGTAAGTTTATAACCGCCTATGCAGATTATTATGATCAACGCAATTATTATTTAAGCTCAGTTGCAGACAGCATGTATGTAAACCCTGTTGGTGCACTAGATTTTAAAGGTTTGGCAACAGAAATTTTATTTTTTAAAGATTTTGAAGATAAATTTGGTGTTAAATATGAAGTCATTAGACACGGAAAATACAAAAGTGCTGTAGAGCCTTTTATTGCCAATACCATTAGCGATTCAAATAGAGAGCAAACAAAATCTTTTTTAACGTCTATTTGGAAAGAATTACTAGAAGATATCGGTAAAAGTCGTCAGAAGTCTTCAGAAGAAATGAATGCTTTTGCAGATAATTTAAGCTTAAGAACACCAACAAAAGCCCTCGAAAATAATATGATCGATGGTGTTTTGTATGCAGATCAATATACAAAGATGCTACAAAATACGTTGGGTATTTCTTCAGATAGTAAGGTTGAAAAAATTACATTAGAAGATTATATTTCTACAGGAAAAGGACGTAAAAACGGAACATCTTCTAATAAAATAGCAGTGATTTATGCCCAAGGCGAAATTAAATATGGTAAAGGCAATATAGATTATGTTGGGCAAGAAAAAATCATAGAGGCCTTACATAAAGCCTTAAAAAAGAAAAGTGTAAAAGCTATTGTATTACGTGTTAATTCACCAGGAGGCTCAGCACTTGCAAGTGATTTAATTTGGCGTGAGCTAGCGCTTGCAAAAAACAAAAAACCTTTGGTGGTTTCTATGGGCAATTTAGCAGCCTCTGGCGGTTATTATATTGCTTGTAATGCCGATAAAATTTTTGCAGAACCCACTACCATTACAGGGTCTATTGGTGTTTTTGGCGCCATTCCTAATTTTAGTAAAGCCGCCAATACCTTAGGTGTGAATGCAGAACGTGTAGCAACTAACAAAGGTGCTTTTTATAGTGTATATGAGCCTATATCTAAAGACTTTTATGACGTTACTAAAGAAGGTGTAGAACATATTTACAATACCTTTGTAGATAGAGTTGCAACAGGAAGAAACATGACTTTTGAGCAGGTAGATAAAATTGCTCAAGGGCGTGTTTGGACAGGTAAACAAGCGTTAGAAAACGGCTTGGTAGATACGCTGGGCAGTCTAGAAGACGCCATAGCAGCTGCGGCAGGGTTAGCAGCTATAGAAAGTTATAAAACAATCAATTACCCACGTTATAAAAAGAATTTTAAAGACCTAATGTCTCCAGGTTCTTTGATGCATATTAAAGAGAAAATGATTGAAGACGAATTAGGTAAAGCCAATATTGGCATTTATAAAAAAGTGGTAAAACCTTCAAAATATCAAGGCATTCAAATGCGCTTGCCTTTTGATATAGATATAAAATAAATTGTATATCCGTAAATACTCATAATTAAAAATAAAGTCTTATATTTGAGGAAAATAAGTCAATATGAATATCTTTAATTTTACAGCAAATTTCGGAAATGAAGATGCTTGTCGCTTACATTTTAAACAAGAGAGAGATAA
>CAMZLD010000059.1 GCA_947311635.1 uncultured Flavobacteriaceae bacterium
AGGGCTACTGCTTTTAACAAGCTGCGAACGTGATGACATTTGCATTGAACCCACAACACCAAAACTTATTATTCGGTTTTATGATGCAAGTAACCCTGCAAATTTAAAAAATGTAAAACTGCTTTCTGTTTGGGCTACAGGTAAAGACACCTTAGTAAACTACAAAAGTCTAACGACAGATTCTATTGCAATTCCGTTAAATGTTAATGCAACTTTAACTGACTATCATTTTAAAACAAATACTATCGACGGTAGCATTGTGAACAACATAATAGATGCTCTTACCATAAATTATACACCAGAAGAAGTGTTTGTATCGAGGTCTTGTGGTTATAAAACTATTTTTAACAACACAACTGTTACAGTAAACACAAACAATTGGATACAGTCTATTAATGTCTTAAATCCTAATATTAACAATGAAATTTTGGCACATGTTAAAATATATCACTAGCCTATTATTGTTTTGTAGCATATCAATTTTTGGACAAGTAACCGATACCATTGCAAAGCAACATAAAACACACGCCATTCGTTTCGGAATTGACATCAGCAAACCAATAATTGCTATATTTAATAGTAAAAATAGCGGACTAGAATTAGTTGCAGACTATCAAATCTCTAAAAATATTTTTGCCGCTGTCGAGTTTGGATTTTCAGATTTTACAGGCAACGAAGATTATTTAAACTACACCAGTAAAGGGTCTTATGCCAAAATTGGCGTAAATTATAATGTTTATAAAAACTGGTTAGATATGAAAAACGAAATTTACTTCGGAATTCGTTATGGATATGCAACCTTTAGCAACACTCTTAATTCGTACACCATAAATCAATACGGTACTTATTTTAATAATCAAACAGTTACTCCAGGTACTAAATTTTCGAACCTTAACGCAGGTTGGTTAACACTAACAACAGGTATTAAAGTGGAAGTATTTAATAACCTTTATTTGGGCACAAGTGTTAGTCTTAATAAAAGGATTAACTCAAAAGAGCCTTCAAACTTTAAAAATCTTTACATACCTGGATTTCATCGTGTGTTTTCTAACAATGCAGGCATCGGTTTTAACTACACCATATCTTATAGTATTCCGTTGTTAAAGAATTAAAAAAAATCCGTAAATTTACTTTTTAAAATTTCTCAAATGAAAAACATCCCTAGTGTAAACTTAGCAGATTTTCTTTCAGACAATCCTGCAAAAAAACAACAATTCGTAGATCAAATAGGAAAAGCTTACGAAGATATTGGCTTTGTAGCTTTAAAAGGTCATTTCTTAGACGATAGTTTGGTAACAGAATTGTATGCAGAAATCAAAAACTTTTTTGCTTTACCAGAAGAAGTAAAACAAAAATATGAAAAACCAGAAATTGCTGGACAACGCGGTTATATTTCCTTCGGAAAAGAACACGCAAAAGGCAGAAAAGAAGGTGATTTAAAAGAGTTTTGGCACTTTGGACAATATGTAGAAAACAACCCAAAATACGAAGCTGAATATCCAAATAACATTGAAGTTGAAGAACTTCCTAAATTTAATTCAGCAGGTAAAAGAGCCTATAAAATGCTAGAAAAAACAGGAGTTTATGTACTAAGAGCCTTGGCTATACATTTAGGTTTAGAGGAATTCTATTTTGATAATTATATTAAAAATGGCAATTCAATTTTAAGACCAATTCATTATCCACCAATTACAGAAGAACCAAAAAATGCAGTACGGGCTGCGGCTCATGGTGATATTAATTTAATTACGCTTTTAATGGGCGCACAAGGCAAAGGACTACAAGTACAAAGGCATGATGGCGCTTGGTTAGATGCAATGGCAGAACCCGATGAGTTGGTCATTAATGTTGGTGATATGTTATCTAGACATACAAATAACAAATTAAAATCTACCATTCATAGAGTGGTTAATCCACCTAAAGAGTTATGGGGTACCTCACGCTATTCAATTCCTTTTTTTATGCATCCAATTAGTGAAATGCCTTTAAATTGCCTAGAAAACTGCATTGATGATCAAAACCCAAAAGGCTTTGAAGATATTACAGCAGGAGCATTTCTAGAAGAACGTTTAAGAGAACTTGGATTAAAAAAGTAATATGAAAAAAGAAGTGAAATTTTTGATTGGAGGCTCCATATTATTTACCATTGGTTTGGTTTTTTATGCCTTAAATTCTCCTTATGCAAGTATTTTACTAGCCATTGGTTTTACTTTAGAAGCCGTAGCTGTTGTTATTATTGCCTATAAAAAAATGAATCAAAACTAATGCAACAATCACCACAAAAACTAATGCTACTTGGTGTAGCACTATTTTTATTTTCTATCAAACTTAAAAGTTTCTTCGGAAAATACCATGTGCTGGTTTTTATTACAGGTGCCATTGTCTTTTTATACGCTATTATAGTGTATATTATTCAACGTAAAAGAATGTTATGAGTAAGAAAAAAATAACTAGCTTATCAGATTTAGGAGGCTTTGTGTTTTCTACCAATGCAGAGGCAAATTTTTCAGAAGATCATAAAGCAGAAACACTTCAAAATAACCAACAATATCTAGAAGCACATTTTTCTAACAAAGGGCGTGGCGGAAAAACAGTAACTGTAATAAAAGGATTTCAAGGCAACGAAAGCGAATTAAAAGCTTTAGGGAAGTTTTTAAAATCTAAATGTGGTGTTGGCGGAAGTGTAAAAAATGGCGAAATAATTATACAAGGTAATTTTAGAGATAAAATAATGGACATTCTAAAAAAAGAACAATATAACGTAAAACGAATTGGAGGATAACTTATGAAAATTAAAGAATCAGAACTCATTTTAAATCCAAATGGTAGTGTTTATCATTTAAATTTATTACCAGAGCATATAGCAAACACTATTATCTTTGTTGGCGATCAAAACAGAGTACCAAAAATTACAAAATATTTTGACAGTATCGAGTTTGAAACCCAAAAAAGAGAATTTAAAACAATTACAGGTGTCTATAAAGGCAAAAGAATGTCTGTCATATCTACTGGTATTGGCCCAGATAACATAGACATTGTTATCAATGAATTAGACGCGCTTGTAAATATTGATTTAGAAACAAGAACTGTAAAAGAAGAACATACTGCTTTAAACATAGTACGTATAGGTACCTCTGGGTCATTACACAGTGACATTCCTGTAGATAGTTTTGTACTTGCAAAATATGGTTTAGGTCTAGACGGAATGTTACATGCTTATGATTGCACTAATATTTTTGAAACTGATTTAGAAAATGCCTTTATAAAACATACTGATTGGTCAAGTGTAAAAGCGCGTCCTTACATAGTAAAAAACAGCAGTAAACTAGAAAATATTTTAAAAAGTGACCAAACACATACGGGAATTACAGCTACAGCAGGTGGTTTTTATGGACCACAAGGGCGCATATTACGTCTTGCTATTCAAGATCCTCAACTAAATAGCAAAATAGATACCTTTAAGTATAATAACTTACGTATTACCAACCTAGAAATGGAAACTTCGGCTATTTATGGTTTATCAAAATTATTAGGGCATCATGCCTGCTCAATGAATGCTATTATTGCCAACAGAGCGGACGGCACTTTTAGTGAAGATCCTTATCTACCAGTTGAAAATTTGATTAAATACACACTAGAAAAATTGGTTTCTTAAATGATTGACTTAAAAATTGGTGGTGTTCCAGAACATTTTAACTTGGCTTGGTATTTTGCCTTAAGAGACGGCAAGTTTAAAAACAAGGGTATCAACCTGCGTTGGAAAGACTTTCATGGCGGCACTGGGCAAATGAACAAAGCGCTAAGAGCAAAAGAAATTGATATGGCTGTTATATTAACAGATGGCATTATCAAAGATATCATTGCCGGAAATAAAAGTAAAATTGTTCAAATATTTATACAAACACCATTAATCTGGGGTATACATGTAGCAGCAAATTCTGCCTATACTAAAATTTCAGATTTAAAAGATAAAAAACCAGCTATTAGTCGCTTTGGATCTGGATCACACCTAATGGCTTATGTAAACGCAGAAAAAAATGGATGGAATCCTTCTGAATTAGAATTTGAAGTTATCAATAACTTAGACGGTGCCATTAAAGGACTTTCACAAGGTAAAGGTGATTATTTTATGTGGGAGCATTTTACCACCAAACCATTAGTAGACAATGGTACTTTTCGTAGACTTGGTGACTGCCCTAGCCCTTGGCCATGTTTTGTTATTGCCGTTAGAGAAGATGTTTTAAAAAACAATCCAAAAGCTATTAAAACCATCTTAAAAATCATAAATAAATACACCAAAAGATTTAAAAAAATAAAAGATATTGATCTTATCATTGCAAAAAGATATGGTCAACAAATAGAAGATGTACAGCAATGGATAGACTTAACAGAATGGAGTCAGAAACAAATAAAGAAAAAAACAATTGTTTCAATTCAAAAGAAACTTTTAGAATTAAATATTATTCCAAAAAAAATTAAACACAAAGAGCTGGTTCATAAAATAAAATAAAATAAATTACGTTATTGTAAGAGAAAGCATATATTTGACAAACCAAAATTGATTTTTTAAAATGAAAAAAGTAGTTTACTTAGCAATAATAGTATTTAGTTTCTCATTAATTTCTTGTAAATCAGGAAAAGGAGGTTGTGGATTAACGAGCGATGTCAAAAAAATGGAACAACCTTTACAGCAAGATGTTATTGTTGCTGATGCTTCAGAACAATAACATTGATTATTCAATGAAACGTCAAATCCGCTATTATTAGCGGATTTTTTTTATATCCCCATTTGTCAATTCCTAGAATAGACATATCTTTGCAGACTTAAACACACACACATGGAAAACGGATTATACGCAAAATTTCACACTTCAAAAGGTGATATTTTAATAAAACTAACACACGAAAAAACACCAGGAACCGTAGGTAACTTTGTAGCTTTAGCAGAAGGAAACCTAGAAAACAATAGCAAACCACAAGGCACTCCTTACTATAATGGTTTAAAATTTCATAGAGTAATTCCAGATTTTATGATTCAAGGAGGTTGCCCTCAAGGTACTGGCACAGGTAATCCCGGCTATAGTTTTGATGACGAATTTCATTCAGATTTAAAACATGATGAACCAGGAATTTTATCAATGGCAAATTCTGGACCAGCAACTAACGGAAGTCAGTTTTTTATTACGCACACAGCAACACCATGGTTAGATGGCAAGCATACTATCTTCGGAAAAGTAGCTTCAGGAATGGAAGTTGTAGATAGCATTGCTCAAGAAGACACTATAGAGTCTATAGAAATTATTAGAGTTGGAGAATCTGCAGAAAAATTCAATGCAGTTGAAGCCTTTAGAACTTTTGAAGGCGCAAGAGAAAAGCGAGAAGCAGCCATTAAAAAAGCCGCTGAAGAAGCTATGGAAAAATTGGCTTCAGGTTATCAGAAAACCGAAAGTGGATTGCGCTATAACATTTTACAAAAAGGTAACGGTGCGCAAGCAGCAAAAGGAAAAACAGTTTCTGTACATTATAAAGGACAATTAGATGACGGCACTGTCTTTGACTCTTCTTACCAAAGAAAACAACCTATCGACTTTACCTTAGGTGTTGGCCAAGTAATAGCTGGTTGGGATGAAGGCATTCAACTTCTAAAAGTTGGTGACAAAGCACGTTTTGTAATTCCTTCACATTTAGCCTACGGATCTCGTGGTGCAGGGGGTGTTATTCCACCAGACGCCACCTTGATTTTTGATGTAGAATTAATGGATATTAAAAAATAAAAATAGTAGTGTCCGTCTAAAGACGTAAGACCGTTTCACTATTAGACGAAAGATAAAAGACTTGATTGTAACTATACGATAAACAGTTATTTGAAAATTATGGTTATTGATAGATAACATAAAATTAAAAA
>CAMZLD010000060.1 GCA_947311635.1 uncultured Flavobacteriaceae bacterium
CCCTAAAGATGCACCTATTAAAAATAAAATAAAGGGTGCAAAAGCTGTGGCTATTCTTTTATTAGGCTCTATGTCGTACTTGTTTAAATTTTCTCTTTTCAATAAGCTACCCCATTTTAGATAATTTTGATATTAGAAATAAAATACAAGTGCTTACAACAAGTGTAAATAGCACAAAACGAACCATTGATAACATCAAAAACACAAAGTCAAGTTACCTATTGAAAAGAGAAAATTTAAACAAGTACGACATAGAGCCTCATAAAAGAATAGCCACAGCTTTTGCACCCTTTATTTTATTTTTAATAGGTGCATCTTTAGGGTCATTGATTAAAAAAGGTGGTTTTGGATTACCAATGATTATTGCCATTATTATCTATGTGACGTATTTTTTTACATCTGATTTTGCAAAAAATTTAGCAGAAGCAAGTAAAGTATCGCCATTTTTGGGCGGATGGATTTCTACATTACTATTTTTGCCATTCGGCATCTATCTTACACATAGAGCAACAAAAGACCTTGGTATCATAAATATTGATACCTTTGTAGCTACAATTAAGAAAGTATTTCAGAAATTTTTTCAGAAAAAAAAACCACAACATGCAAACAGTGACTAAAACAACAGCTTTAAATACAATTGAAGAAGCTATAGAAGACATTAAAAAAGGAAAAGTAGTCATTGTTGTTGATGATGAAGATAGAGAAAACGAAGGTGATTTTATTGCTGCAGCAGAAATGGTAACACCAGAAATGATAAATTTCATGGCAAAATATGGAAGAGGGCTTATTTGTGCACCTTTAACAGAAGAGCGTTGTAATGAATTAGGATTGACCATGATGGTAGAAAACAATACCGTCTTACACAATACACAATTCACCGTTTCTGTTGATTTAATTGGTAATGGCTGCACCACAGGCATTTCTGTTCATGACAGATCAAAAACCATACAATCATTAGTGGCTGCTGAAACAAAACCTCATGATCTTGGGCGCCCTGGTCATATTTTTCCGTTACGTGCAAAAAATGGTGGTGTTTTAAGAAGAACAGGTCATACAGAAGCCTCTATTGATTTAGCGCGATTAGCCGGTTTAAAAACAGCAGGTATTTTAGTAGAAATTTTAAATGAAGACGGCACCATGGCACGTATACCACAACTACGTGAAGTTGCAAAAAAATTCGATTTAAAATTGATTTCTATCGAAGATTTGGTAGCCTACAGAATGAAACATGATTCGTTAATAACCAAAATAGAAGATTTTAAAATCAATACTAAATTTGGCGACTTTCATTTAAAAGCCTACAAACAAACAACCAATGACCAAATACATATTGCCCTTTGCAAAGGCACTTGGAAAAAGGGAGAAGCTGTAACGGTACGCGTAAACTCAAAACTAGCAAATACAGATGTCTTAGAGGTATTAACTAGCAACCCAGAAGATAAATTAGAACGTGTTTTTAAAATTATCAATGCGCAAGAAAAAAGCGTAATTGTCTTTATTAATCAAGACAAACAATCTTTTAATTTAACACAGCGATTGCAAGAATTAAAATCGACAGATAAAGCAAACTTAAGGATCCCTATTGACGAAAAAGATTTCGGAATTGGCGCGCAAATTTTACATGACTTAAATGTTACTAAACTAAAAGTAATTTCTAATGTAGAAGAAGCTAAAAAACGTGTAGGAATGACAGGCTATGGTTTAGAAATAGTTGATTATATTAATTATTAAAACCTTATTATGAGAAAAATGAGCGTATTCTTTTTGCTGTTTTTCTTAACTATTTCTTGTGCTAAAACGGCACCTCAAAAACCGCTTAAAAAAAACACTCAAGACCATTATTACATCAAAGGTCTCATAGAAAATTACAATAATTTTAAGGTTTTTTTGTATCGAGAAACAAATGGATTGTATAAAAAATCTGATTCCTTTTTAATCAAACAAAACACTTTTTGGTTTAGAGGAAAAGCTGCTATCCCTGAACGCGCTTTGATTGCTTTTGAAAAAAAACTAGGTAATATACCGCTCATACTTGCTAATGATAGTATTTCTTTAGAAATTTCGATAAAAAATCTTCAAAATACACAGATAAAAGGCTCAAAATTAAACAATGCGTTTAATAAAATAATGCGTCAAAGTGCAGAAATCTATTCAGAAATAGATTATTTATATCCACAATTTCAAAAAGCACGCCTAGAAAACAACAGCAACGTTCTTAAAGAAATTTCAGAAAAAATTAAAGCAATCGAACATAAAAACGATGCCTTTCTCTTGCAGTATGCCGCAAACAATACAACTTCTAATTTAGCAGCAATTATCTTAAATGATGTCCTAGAAAAAGATAGCTTAAACAACGCTAAAGCTGCAAAAATTTTTAACCAATTTTCTAATAAAGTAAAACAAAGCAAAGCAGCTAAAGCAATCGCTATAAAATTAGCTAAGTAAAAAAGCTAAAGTCTATTTTTATTTAAATTCATGTGGCACTTTACTTTGTAAAAACAAACGGGTATTTAAATTTCCTTTTAACCTGAGTTCGACCTAAACTTACATCAAAGAATCCTTATAAATAGTGAGATTTGGACAATAAAAGCCTTAATTTAATACTAAATCTTCGTTTTTATTGTCCAAATCTCAC
>CAMZLD010000061.1 GCA_947311635.1 uncultured Flavobacteriaceae bacterium
CCTTCAATACTTCCACTTAAACCAACGCCCAAATAGTCATCAAAATGTATTTTAGGCACGCTAATATTTTCATTTTCAAAGAGCCACATGGTGTCGCTAGATCCTGTATCTACTAATAACTTTACTGGTGACAAATTATCACCTTGAGAAATAGCTACATTAATAAAAGGCTTGTTTTTATAAAATTCTAAAGGTAATACATCGCATTTTTTACATTTTTTATATTTATAGTTTAAAGGATTGCTAACAATTAATCTTTTTTTTACATAATCTATTTCAACAATAAAATTCTTAAAAAAAGTGCTTCCAATAATACCATGAATGGTCTTGCCAAGTTTAGAAGACAAATCAAAACTATCATTAAATATAACATATAAATTTTGATTGCTACTATAGATTTTTTTCAATCTAAAATGATTATTTTTTGACAAAAGAGCCTCAATAGGTTCTTTATTACCCATACCAAATAATTGTACTTTTTTAACATTATTTAATGCCAAACTATCTGTTGGATTCAAATTAAAAAGAATGGCATTTTTTACACCAGAATCTAAAATAAAAGAAAGCGCTTTTCCGTTTATTTCTAAAGGAATGATAATAATATTATTTATTAACTCAAAAGGTATTACTTGCTCTTTTACATTTCCTATTAATTTAAACCCATTCATGATTTGGGCACTTGTAGAAAAAGCTACTAACAGTAAAATAAATAATAAAAACTTTTTAATCATTTTAAAGCATATTTTTTAAGTTACAATTTGTTTCTTTTTAAACCAAATTTTATGAAAAGTTTAACCATTATAAGATTTAATTTTGCAACTTTGTGAATCAAAATTAAAGAGCAATGCCAAACATATCTAACAAAGGCAAATCAATGCCACAATCACCTATTCGTAAATTGGTTCCTTTTGCAGAAGCTGCAAAACAAAGAGGCACAAAAGTATACCATTTAAATATCGGTCAGCCAGATATTAAAACCCCAAAAGTAGCCCTAGCTGCTATAAAAAACAATGCTCTTGAAGTACTTGCCTACTCTCGGTCTGAAGGTTCTGACCAATACCGTCAAAAAATTGCTAATTATTATAAAAAAAATGAAATCTTCGTAACAAAAGAAGATATTATTGTTACAACAGGAGGTAGCGAAGCGTTGCTTTTTACTTTCGGAAGTATTATGGATGTTGGTGATGAAGTTATTATACCAGAACCATTTTATGCCAATTACAATGGCTTTTCTACCGCTTCTGGTATTAAGGTTGTGCCAGTAATTTCAAAAATTGAAAATAATTTTGCTTTACCTCCTATTGAAGAATTTGAAAAATTAATTACTTCAAAAACAAAAGCCATATTAATTTGCAATCCTGGTAATCCTACAGGCTATTTATATAGTAAAGATGAAATTAAAAAACTAGCAGCCATTGTAAAAAAACATGATTTATTTTTAATAGCAGACGAAGTCTACAGAGAATTTACCTACGATGGCAATGAACATTATTCTGTATTGCAAGAAGCTGGCATAGAAGATAATACAATTGTCATAGATTCTGTATCTAAACGTTATAGTATGTGTGGTGCACGTATTGGCTGCTTGGTGTCAAAAAACAAGCAAGTCATTGCAACCGCATTAAAATTTGCACAAGCACGTTTAAGTCCGCCAACATTTGCACAAATAGCCAGTGAAGCCGCTTTAGAAACACCACAAAGTTATTTTGATGCAGTTATAGAAGAATATCAAGAACGTAGAAACACTTTAATTACAGAACTACGTAAAATAGAAGGTGTACAAGTTGCAACACCAAAAGGTGCTTTTTACTGTATTGTAGAACTGCCTGTAAAAGATGCAGATACTTTTGCGCAATGGCTTCTAGAAGTATTTAATTTTCATAATGAAACCATCATGGTAGCGCCAGCTGCTGGTTTTTATTCTACTCCAGGATTGGGAAAAAACCAAGTACGAATTGCCTATGTCTTAAATAAAAAAGATTTGATAAAAAGTGCCGCCATTTTAAAAGAAGCGCTAATTCAATACAACGACTAATTGAAAGTACAACACAACATATCTTTAAAGCCTTATAATACCTTCGGAATTGATGTAAAAGCCAAGAAATTTGTGACTATTACATCTAAAAAAGAACTAAAAAAAGTATTAAAAACCAATTGCAAAAACCCATTTATACTAGGTGCTGGAAGCAATATGCTTTTGACTAAGGATGTTGAAAACTTGGTTATTCATTTAAATACCAAAGGAAAAAAAATTCTTAAAAAATCATCTCAAGAAACAGTTTTTGTTAAAGTGAAAGCTGGAGAAAACTGGCATCAATTTGTGTTATGGTGTATTGCAAATGATTTTGGGGGACTAGAAAATTTATCGCTCATACCTGGTAATGTTGGCACTGCACCTATTCAAAATATTGGTGCCTATGGCTGTGAATTAAAAGATGTTTTTTATGCTTGTAAAGCAGTAGAAATTAAAACGCAAAAGACTAAAAAATTTACTTTAAAAGATTGTAATTTTGATTATCGAAATTCTATTTTTAAAAATACGCTAAAAGGAAAATACATCATTACAAGTGTTACCTTTAAATTGACAAAAGAAAAGCATCAATTAAATTACAGTTATGGTGCTATTCAGGAAGTACTTGCAAAAAAAATATTCAAAAACCAACTCTAAAAAACATTAGTGATGCGGTAATTTCCATTCGCCAATCAAAGCTTCCAGATCCAAAAGAAATAGGAAATTCTGGTAGTTTCTTTAAAAATCCAATTGTATCTCAAGAAATTTTCAAAAGCATTCTTCAAAATAACCCAACAATGCCTTTTTACAAGATTTCTGATTCTAAAGTAAAAATACCTGCTGGCTGGATGATAGAACAATGTGGTTTTAAAGGCAAACGATTTGGTGATGCTGGTGTACATAAAAATCAAGCACTGGTACTTGTAAATTACGGTAAAGCATCTGGCAAAGAAATTTGGACTCTAGCTTTAAAAATTCAAAAAAGTGTACAAGAAAAATTTGGAATTACAATTACACCAGAAGTGAATATTTTTTAAAATATTCTTTTAGTATTGTCCGATTAAAATTTATAAACAGCTGTTTATCGTATAGTAACAATCAAGTCTTTTATCTTTCGTCTAATAGTGAAACGGTCTTATATCTTTAGACGGGTACGATTAATATTCTTTTAAAAAAAACACTTATCACTTTCTAACCA
>CAMZLD010000062.1 GCA_947311635.1 uncultured Flavobacteriaceae bacterium
AGCTTATTAACTTATTTTTGGTATATAAAATATTCATATTAAAGCTATTGCATTACGTATTTAGCAAATTATGTAAAAAATTAAAAATTACTGAATAACAAATTGGTGATATGTCTAGATTAGGTTAGCAACCAAGAAGTTCTAGTTCAATGTAGATAAATTATACATTAAGAAATGAATAATAAATGTTTTAAAAGTTGGGAACTAACCGAAAAGCCAACTATAAAAATTTGAAGTAGGAAATTTTTAAACAAAAGTAAAATGGAAGATAAACAAAAAAAAGGTGTAATGTTAATTGTTGGTGGAGTTTTAGCGTTTTTTATCTTACCAAGAATTTTAGGATATATTGGTTATATGATTGGCTTTAATGACATTGGAATTTTAGCTGTTATTTTATCAATTGGACTATTAGTTTTAGGTGTTTTACAGTTGTTAGGAAAATTTGATTTAGATGAATACATTAAAAATGATGATTTTGAAAATGAAACGGCAAATCATATTATAAATTCGGACAATCAATCAATTTCATCAAATAACAACCAATCTAATAAAATTGTAAATGTAACTTTGAAAGGAGGAATAATTGGGATGCTTGCCGATTCTCCACAAAATACACTTAATAGACGAATTAGAAAAGAAAATATGAACGGTTGGAAAGTAATTCAAATTATTCCTGCTTCAAGTGGAAATATTTTATTACTAATATTTAGAATTATTCTATTAGTTATTACCGTTTTCTTTTTTACAACTGCAAATGGATATTATATAATAATGGAGAAAGAATAATTTTTAAAAATTGTAATGTTGGGAATTAACCGAAAAGCCAACTATAAAAATTTGAAGTAGGAAATTATTAAACTAAATTAATTATGAAAAATTATTTTTTAAAAACAATTGCAATATTTTCTTTCTTAATTGTCATTACAAGTTGTGATAGCGATGATGAACCAGAAGTATTAGTGCCATCAGTAACAAGTGAAACAACAATTGGAAGTGTAGAAGCCAACTACACGACAATTAAAATCAATGGAAATGTGTCTTCGGACGGCGGAAGTGAAATTACTGCTCGAGGTGTATGTTGGAGTACCAATCCAAATCCAACAATTGCTGATAATAAAACAACAGAAACTTCAAATACATTTATTAGTACAGTTTCTAATTTAACTGCGAATACAACTTATTATTTTAGAGTTTATGCAACAAATAGCGTTGGAACAGGTTATGCTACGGAACAATCATTTGCAACATCATCACTTGATGCTACAACTTGGGATTTTTTATTAATACATGATGCTACTACATCTTGGCACGCTGATGTTACTTTCAATGCAGATGGAACAACAGTTTATGATGAGCCAAGTTCTCCAGGAACTTTTTTAACAAATGGCACTTGGTCTTTAAATGGAAATATTTTGACTTATGATATGGATTCATCTTCAACAAACACTTCATATCAATTTACAGGAACATTATTAAATAATACAATGAGTGGAACATATACTTTTGGAACAGACCCTGATAAAACTTGGAATGCTACAAAGTATTAAAATCTACCGCTAATAAAAAACATACGTAATTGCGGTATTGTAGTAAACACAAAGCTTATACTTTTGAAAAATGAGTAATGCTAAACCGAAAAGTAAGTGCTTTAAAGTCCGCAACTACGTATATTTAAATCGGTAAAATAATAACAACCGGTTTGAATAGAGATCAAGCTATTGCCAAATTAAAGGAAACTAAAGACCTCTTAGATTTAGGAATGATTTCTAAAGAAGATTATGAAAAAATAAAAAAAGAATTAACACCTATTATTATGAACAAAAGCTAAAGCTCTAAATATATGCAATAAGTCATACTTTTGTTATAATTACAAAAAACTCCGAAGCAATGCTTCGGAGTTTTTTTGGTATTTAAAGCAGTATTATTTAGCCTCAGCGTAGCGACGCTCAACTTCGTTCCAGTTAATCACTTTAAAAAATGCTTGAATATAATCTGGTCTGCGGTTTTGGTAGTTAAGGTAATAGGCGTGTTCCCAAACGTCCAATCCTAAAATTGGAGTTCCGCCACAATTAATACTTGGCATTAAAGGGTTGTCTTGGTTTGCTGTTGAACAAACAGAAACTTTACCTCCTTTGTGTACACAAAGCCATGCCCAACCAGAGCCAAACTGTGTAGCTGCCGCTTTGGCAAATGCATCTTTAAAGGCGTCTACAGAGCCAAATTCGGCCTCAATAGCATCTTTTAATTCGCCAGATAAGTATCCTTTTCCTTCAGGATTCATCACTGTCCAAAATAAAGAATGATTATAAAAACCTCCGCCGTTATTGCGTACAGCACCATTACTCATGTCAAGATTTGCTAAAATATCTTCAATAGATTTTCCTTCCAGATCTGTGCCTGCAATAGCATTGTTTAATTTTGTTGTGTATCCGTTATGATGTTTTGTGTGATGGATTTCCATCGTTCTTGCATCAATATGTGGTTCTAGCGCATCGTATGCGTAGCCTAATTTTGGTAATTCAAAAGCCATAGTTATGTTTTTTTTATTTGATTAATAAATAAATTTGTTCTTCAAAGGTACAATACATATTCCATACTATAAAATTGATTGTCTTTATAAAGGTATTGATGATACTTATTGATAAAAGAGATTAGATCACTTCGTTGTTAGATTTAAAGGCACAAGATAATTTATTAAAGTTTTGAAAACGGGGCTTATACGGTTACTTCCAATGTCTTTTCTCTTACGTTTAATAGTCTTTTTTAATAATCCGCGTCCTCAGGATATTTCGCCATAAACCGTTTGGCATCATTGACCATGTTTTTGCTTCCGCAGAAAAAAGGTACCCGTTGGTGTAATTCGGTCGGCTTTATTTCCATTATACGTTTGTAACCATCAGAAGCATAACCATTGGCTTGTTCTGCAAGAAAAGCCATGGGATTACACTCGTACAACAAACGCAATTTTCCTTTAGGCGCTTTAGAACTGGTAGGATAAATGTAAATACCACCTTTAATCATATTTCTATGAAAATCTGAAACCAAAGAGCCAATATAACGTGCCGTATAAGGTCTATTACCCACTTCTTCTTGACAATATTTTAAATAATCTTTTACGCCTTGCGGAAAATGAATGTAGTTACCTTCATTGATTGAATAAATGTTTCCGTCTTCTGGAAATTTCATGCTTGGGTGCGACAAGTAAAAAGTACCAATAGCGGGGTTTAATGTAAAGCCATTTACGCCATGCCCTGTGGTAAACACCAACATAGTAGAGGTACCGTAAACAATATATCCTGCGGCAACTTGTTCGGTTCCTTTTTGTAAAAAATCTTCTAATTGTACGGGCGTACCTACTGGTGTTATTCTTCTATAAACCGAAAAAATAGTTCCAACAGATACATTGACATCCACATTAGAAGAGCCGTCTAAAGGGTCTATTAAAACTACATATTTGTTGTCATAACCACCGTCACCACTTTTAATTGAAATAAAATCGTCCTCTTCTTCACTAGCTACACCACAAACTATTTGGCGGTTGGTCATGGTTTGCATAAAAATATCATTGGCATAGACATCTAATTTCTGTTGAGCTTCACCTTGTATATTGGTGTTTCCTGCTGCTCCCAAAATATCTACCAAACCAGCTTTGTTTACTTCATGGTTTACCACTTTGGCAGCAAGCCTAATAGAGTTGATAAGTCGTGATAATTCTCCTGATGAATACTTAAAAAACTTTTGATTTTCTATAATATATTCGCCCAGTGTTGTATGTTTATTCATCAGATTGCAATTATTTGTTTTTTGCAAGACAAATATCGTTAAATTTGCTGAATTAAGAAAAACAAAACACATGTCTTTTACCATACGAAAAGGAAAACCTACCGATATGCCAGCTGTTCTAGAACTTATTAAAGAATTGGCTATTTTCGAAAAAGAACCTCATGCTGTTATTGTCACGGTTAATGATTTGGTGCGAGATGGATTTGGAAAATCTCCTTTATTTGAAGTTTTTGTTGCAGAACAAAATTCAGAAATTTTTGGCATGTGTCTTTTTTACAAACGGTATTCAACTTGGAAAGGTGTAACTTTACACTTAGAAGATTTGATTGTAAAAGAATCCATGCGTAGTGTAGGCGCAGGAAAAGCACTTTATAGAACCTTTTTAGAACATGCCTTTAAGCAACAAGTACAGCGTGTAGAATGGGTAGTTTTAGATTGGAACACCAACGCCATTAATTTTTATAAAAACAGTGGCGCCACTGTTTTAGAAGATTGGAATGTAGTGCAAATGAGTTTACAACAAATAGAAAATTTTGTTCAAAAAAATGAAAGTATTTAAATTTGGAGGAGCTTCTGTAAGAGATGCCCAAAATGTTAAAAATGTTGCAAAAATAATACAAAAAGAGGCTTCAAATGAGGCTGTTATTATTATTTCTGCAATGGGGAAAATGACCAATGCATTTGAAAAAATTGTAGCTGCTTTTTATGACAATAAAAAAGACATTCAGCAATCCATTCAATATGTGTATAATTACCATATAGACATTGCCAATAATTTATTTAAAAAAGAGCATTCTATTTTTACTGAGATAGAAATACTTTTTGGGAAATTACGTATTTTCTTAGCAGAAAAAACAACCGATAATTACGATTATTTATATGACCAGATAGTGCCTTTTGGCGAATTACTATCTACCAAAATAGTAAGTGCCTATTTACAAAGCAACACTATAGAAAACCAATGGATAGACGTTCGTAATTTTATTAAAACCGATCGTTCTTTTAGAGGTGCAACGGTAAATTGGCAACTAACAGAAGATATTATAAAGGCAAAGATAGACACCAAAAAATTGACCGTAACCCAGGGCTTTTTAGGCGGTAATGAGTCACAAACCACAACTTTAGGTCGTGAAGGGTCTGATTATACTGCGGCTATTTTCGCCTACTGTTTAAATGCTAAAAGTGTGACAATTTGGAAAGATGTACAAGGCGTTTTAAATGCAGATCCTAGGGCATTTAAAGACACACAATTACTTACACATATTTCATATAAAGAAGCCATAGAAATGGCTTTTTATGGAGCTTCTGTCATTCATCCAAAAACATTAAAGCCTCTAGAAAATAAATTGATTCCTTTATTTGTACGCTCGTTTAATGAGTTATCTAATACAGGAACTATAGTCTCGAAAGGAGAAGCAATAACACCTAAAATGGCTTGTTTTATTTTAAAAGAAAACCAGTATTTATTATCAATCTCAGCAAAAGATTTTTCTTTTATGGTAGAACATAATATTGGTGATATTTTTAAGAGCTTCGGAAAACATCAATTAAAAGTAAATTTAATTCAGAATTCGGCATTGAGTTTTTCAGTATGCTTAGAAGATAAATTTGGCAATTTTCAGAAATTTTTAGAAGAAATTCAGCAAAAATATACCGTACATTATAATGCCAATGTTAAATTATTTACCATACGGCATTTTAACCAAAAAGCTATAGAAAGAATCGCTAAAAGCGGTACTGTTTTGTTAACACAGCAAAGTAGAGAAACAACACAAATTGTACTTAAATAGATTTTGTACATTTGTTTATTCTTGAAAAAACAATTTTATGGGTTTAGTTACCGCAAAAGAAGTAGCAAAAG
>CAMZLD010000063.1 GCA_947311635.1 uncultured Flavobacteriaceae bacterium
ACTATCAATATTACTTAAGTATTGCTTGCCAACATATTTAGAAAGTAAGCCAATTTCAAAATTTTGATGAGGTTGATAACGAATGCTGTTAGAAGCTACAATTTCTGGTGAATATGAAATAGAGGTGCTTCCTAGATTAACTAGTGCGCCATCAATAGAAGCATGTTTTTCTTTGTTTTTATTTCGGCTAAAAGCAATAGCTGGTTGCCATTGTATTTTTTCTGAAACTTGTACAAAAGCATCTATTTCTAACCCAAGTCTACTACTTTTTCCACTATTGGCACGAATAGGCGTGCCAACATCATTCAAAGCACCTGTTAATACTAATTGTTCATTATACAACATGGCATAGATATTTGCATTGAGTTGTATTTTTTCTTTTTGAAAACGCCAACCCAATTCAAAATCATTGAGTTGTTCTGGTTGAATATTTTCATTGTCTTTGTAATCGCTTCTGCTAGGCTCTTTATGAGCACTAGCAAAAGAAATGTACCATTTGTTTTGGGGGTTGGTGATGTAAGTAAATCCAACTTTTGGATTAAAAAAAGTATGTTTTTTTGTTATTTCAAATAGGTTTCTTTTCGATGTAATTCCGGTTGTGTTATAATCAACATTTCTAAGTTGTAAATCACCAAAAAGTTGAAATGAAGCGTTTAATCTGTAAGTTGCTTTCGTAAATAAACTAAAGTCATTTTTTTTGCCATTGCCATCATAATAATGCTGACCAAGCTCACTGTCACTAGCATTTCTTGCCCAAATAATTTCGCCATAATGATCGCCATCATATTGGCTGTATGAGCTTCCGAAGGAAAGTAAAACGCCTTTCTTTTTATAATTCACACCAACATTTAATACGTAATAGTCATTGTCTAACCAACGTCTTCTTATTAAATCTGTAGTATTTATTGTACTGCCACCAATGTTGATTGGTGTTAAATAGTAATCAGTAAAATCCTCGTCTTCTTTGTACTGTTCAAAATAACCCTTTCCTTTGGTGTAATTTAAACCAATATTTGTGGTCCATTGCTTATTTATTTTCTGATTCCAATGTAATTGGTAATGAGATTGTTTGTAATTATCAACTTCATTATCATAAAATTGGTGGTTTCCGGCAAGATCTGTATAAGCTCCAGAAGGATTGTAAGTTGTTCCAAATTGATTTATTTGATCTTGACTTACACCATTCCACGCTTGATAGGTAATTTCATGACCGCCAAAGGTAATGGCTTTAATAAGTGTATTGTTATTTACATAAGCGGCTTGTAAAAAATAGGCATCTAAGTCTGCTGTAGCTCGATCTATATAACCGTCTGACTTAATTTTGGATATTCTACCGGCAATTTCTACATGGTTGTTTAATGTTCCGGTACTAAATTTTAACGTGTGTTTACGGGTATGATAACTTCCGAAGGAATTAGAAATTTCGCCTAAAGGCTTTTCAGAAACAGCATCTGTAAGTACATTGATACTTGCACCAAAAGCACCAGAGCCATTGGTAGAGGTGCCAACACCACGTTGCAGTTGTAGGCTTTCTACAGAAGAAGAAAAATCGGGTAAATCTACCCAATACGTCCCTAAGGATTCGGCATCATTATACGGTATGCCATTGATGGTAATATTGGTAGATTGTGGTGAGACACCACGTACTCTAATGCCGGTGTAACCAACACCAGCACCTGCATCACTTGTAGTGACAACATTAGGAAGTGCTTTTAGTAAAATAGGTAAATCTTGCCCTAAATTACGTTTTTCTAAAGTTTTTTTGTCAATATTAGAGTGTGTAATAGGCGCATCTGCATCTACACGAATACTCTTAATAATAACATCATCTATTGTTTGAATACTGTCTTTTTGCTGGCTGAAAACCATACTTATAGTACAAGTTAATACGAAAGATAAAATTTTTTTCATGATAGATGTTTGTAAAAGAAGTGTGCATCATTACAAACATAGGTAGCATAAAAGCATAGCTTTTTGCTTTGGTTTCCTAAACAGCATTACCTGTTCAAGGTTCTATGGGTGTAATCTCAGCCTTTTATAAAAAAAGCACCCCTTTTGGTTGCGACAAATGTAGAAAACAAAATTGAAATGGACTTACTCTAAACGTGGTTTTTTTCTATTTTCTTTTTTGGAAGCCTTTAATTTTTTGTTATTTAAGCGTTTAGCAATTGATGCTTTACTAGGTTTGCTCTTTTTTCTTTTCTTCGGAACAAAAAGACCTTTTGTGATTATTTCTAAAAAGCGTTTTATAGCAATGGTTTTGTTTTTATGCTGACTTCTACTTTCGTCACAAAATAGGATAAGCTGTTTGTCTTTTGTAAGGCGTGCGGTTAAGTTTTTAAGAAGTGTTTCTCTTTGATTTTCAGAAAAAGCGTTGGAATGTAGCACATCAAAAGTGAGCACAATTTTAGAAGAAACTTTATTGACATGCTGCCCACCAGCACCCGAGCTTCGTACGGCTTTAAAATGCAATTCGCTAAGAAGAATTTTAGTATTCATTTTTTAAAAGTTAGCACTACCATCATCTAGATTTTGATGCATAAAGTGCATATCTAGATCTTCTAATGAGTCAGAAAAAGAGTACAAACTTTCTTTCGAAGCAATGATTTTATCGATGGCTTTTATTGCTTTTTTTAAACGCGTCTCTTTATCACCTTTTAATGTAATATAAGGTCTGTTGTATTTTTTTAAGGCATTTTCAAAAGCTGTAAACATTTCTTGACGTAGTTCTGGTCGGTCTCTTAAGTCATCGGCTTCCCAAGGTGTATCTATATAAGTAAGCAAATACAAATCGTAGGTGTTTTCTAGCGCAGCTTTATCTAAAAGAGGATCAACAAAACCTCCGTAATATTCTTCAGAATAGACTTTGGTTTCTAACAAATCGGTATCGCAAATTAAAACCTTATCGGCTTTTTTAGCCAAGGTGTTTTCTAATTGCATTTGTCCAACAGCAATAGGTATTAAATCAGCATTTTCACAAGTTTTTCGCTCATGATTCCATTTGTTTTGTAGGTATTCACGTGCAAATTCTGGAGCCCAAACAGTATTGTAATGTCTAGCTAACTGATTAGAAAGTGTTGTTTTACCAGTAGATTCTGGTCCAAACAAGACTACTTTTACAATGTTTGCTTTTTGTTGTCTAAGATTTTTTTCCATTGTTTATATCCTAAAAAGGCTAAAATTAAAAAGATGCTATATTGTATGCCTGTAAAACCGTATCCTTTTACAAAGTACAAAGGTATAGAAACAATATTACCAGCAATCCAAAGTGACCAATTTTCTAATTTTTTATTTGCCATAAGCCACATGGCTGCAAAAAAGATGCCTGTAGTAAAGGTATCTAAAAATGGAGTTGCTTTTCTAAATTCGACCAAATTACCAGAAGTGATTTTTGAAATTGCATAGGTTACGCTTTCAGAAAAATTTAGTTCATTAGGCATTACATTGTAATATCTGTAAACGATAATGACAAAAACAGCGGTAAAGGCAAAAATTCCGAAGGCTTTAGTTTTATCAGCTTTTGTGGTTCGAGAAATTGGTAAATGATTTTGTTTATCATCGATCACTTTACTCCACATATACCAACCGTAGATACTCATTATGGTGTAATAAATATTGATAATTAAATCGCCATACAAACTCCATTGCGAAAGTAAATACACATAAATAGCCGTGCTAATAATACCCGTAGGAAAGACCAGAATATTTTCTTTTTTTGCATAAAAAACACTGAGTACACCAAAAAAAGCAGCAATAAATTCTAACCCAATATTTAGGTTTGTAGCCGTTTTATAGGGTTCAATTAAAAAATCAATAATTTCGTTCATAAAAGTGATGTAAGTAAGGTGTTGTTTTTTTCAAATGCAGTGCCAATTACTACTAAATCGGCACCATTTTGATAGGCATTTTGTAGTTGCTGTTTGGTTTTAATACCACCGCCAACAATTAACGGTATGGATATATGTTCTGAAACTTTTTTTATGATTTTGGTGTTAACAGTTAATGTGGCGCCACTGCCTGCTTCAAGGTAGATAAGTTGCATACCTAAAAACTCACCAGCCATTGCGGTATCTACAATAGTTTCAATGTTTTTCTGTGAAAGAGGTTGTGTTTTGCTTACTCTTTGTACGGCCGTTTTGACACCGCCATCTATTAAAAGATAACCTGTTGGAATAATTTCTAGCATAGAATTTTTTAATTTCTGTACAGCTTTTATTTGTTGACCAATTAAATATTCTGGATTTCTTCCTGAAAGTAATGATAAAAAAAGCAATGCATTTGCTTGGTTGGTTATTTGATGATGGTCTCCAGGAAAAATGACAATAGGAAGTGGCGTAAATTCCTTAATCTTTCTGACAAATACATCAGTAAGACCTTTTGAAACTGTGCTGCCACCAACAAAAATAAAATCAACGCTGTTTTGTTTGATAGTAGCAATGGTGGTTTCTATTTTATGTAAAGCCAATTTATCGGGATCTAATAAAATTGCTAGCAATTTTTCTCCCTTTATTTTAGCATTGTTTATACGATTTATTATTTTTTTTATCAAAGAAGTCTTTTAATTTCAATTTTTTAATAAATTTTAGCTCACAACTCACAACTCACAACTCACAACTCACAACTCACAACTCACAACTAAAAAGCATATACACAGGTAAAACCTTCAAATTCTAAAAATCGAATTTGGTAAGAAAATACATTGCCTTGATATCTAATTTCACCCGAAGTTTTTTCGTCTTCAAATTTAAAATCTTCTATGTAAATATGATGTAAAAAGCGCAATTTTTTCTTTCCGTAGATTTTATACAATGATTCTTTGGCACCCCAAACTATCGTTAGCTTTCCAATTAAGGCATGGTGATTTGCAATGGTATGATACTCTTTTAAAGGTGTAAATTTATGGGCAATACGTAAAATTTTATCGCGTTGTTTTTCAATATCAATCCCAACGGTTTTATTTTCAGAAAAGATAATAGCACAAAACTCAAAAGAATGTGTAATTGAGATATGCTTACCATCTTTTAGGTTTGGTTTTCCAAAGGAATCATAAATCAAATCACTATCAGTATAACCAATTTCTTTCAGTAAATGCCGAATGCTTAAAAACCCTTTTTGGTGTAGCTCAGATTTCATGCTGTCAAGCCTTTTATGGCTAGAAGCAGTTAATTCAATTCCGTTAGAAAGTGTTTCAAAAGATTCTGTAATCTTCCAGATGAAGACCTTTGTGTTGGTAGAAACTGCAATGGATTTGTATAAAGGCATATTTATAAATTTATTATGTAACTTTGCCGTTTTAAAATAGAAGATTAATATACATAATTATGAGTACAAATACAACTACCTACGTGCCTTACAAAGTTAAGGATATTTCGTTAGCAGAATGGGGAAGAAAAGAAATTGCATTGGCAGAAGCAGAAATGCCTGGTTTAATGAGTCTTAGAGAAGAATTTAAAGACGAACAACCTTTAAAAGGAGCGCGAATAGCAGGTTGTTTGCACATGACCATTCAAACAGCGGTATTGATTGAAACCTTGATTGCTTTGGGTGCTGAGGTAACTTGGAGTTCTTGTAATATTTTTTCTACACAAGATCAAGCAGCAGCAGCAATTGCCGCTGCAGGAATACCAGTGTATGCTTGGAAAGGCATGAACGAAGAAGAATTTGACTGGTGTATAGAACAAACTTTATTTTTTGGAGAAGATAAAAAACCCTTGAATTTAATTTTAGATGATGGTGGTGATTTAACCAATATGGTGTTAGATAAATACCCAGAATTAGCAGCAGGTATTAAAGGGCTTTCAGAAGAAACAACAACAGGAGTACACCGTTTATATGAGCGTGTTGAAAATGGTACATTGCCAATGCCAGCAATTAATGTAAATGATAGTGTAACAAAATCTAAATTTGATAATAAATACGGTTGTCGTGAGTCTGCAGTAGATGCTATACGTAGAGCAACAGATATTATGCTTGCAGGTAAAAGAGTTATTGTATGTGGTTATGGAGATGTAGGTAAAGGTACAGCGGCATCATTTGCAGGTACAGGCTCTATTGTAACGGTAACAGAAATTGATCCAATTTGTGCTTTACAAGCAGCAATGGACGGTTTTGAAGTTAAAAAACTAGAAACGGTAATTGCAACGGCAGATATTATTATAACTACAACAGGTAATAAAGACATTGTACAAGGGCGTCATTTTGAAGCCATGAAAGACAAAACCATTGTTTGTAATATTGGGCATTTTGATAACGAAATAGATGTAGCTTGGTTAAATAACAATTTTGGAGATACCAAAGTAGAAATCAAACCACAAGTAGATAAATACACCATTAATGGTAAAGAAATTATTTTATTAGCAGAAGGGCGTTTAGTAAATTTAGGTTGTGCAACAGGGCACCCTAGTTTTGTAATGAGTAACTCATTTACCAACCAAACATTAGCGCAATTAGAGCTTTGGAAAGACAGTGATAAATACGAAAACAAAGTATATATGCTACCAAAACATTTAGACGAAAAAGTAGCACGTTTACACCTAGAAAAAATTGGTGTAGAGTTAACTGCATTACGTAAAGATCAAGCAGAATATATCTCGGTTGCGGTTGAAGGACCGTACAAGCCAGCACATTATAGATATTAAAACAAAAAAATTATTCAAAAAACCCTTTCTTTAAATAAGAAAGGGTTTTTTGTTTTTAATACAACTATACAACTATACAATTAGCGTAAACCGCTAAATTTAAAAATCAATGAAAACAACTATTGCACAACTGTTTTTTTTTTTTTGCTTTGTAGAGTTAAACAATTAAATGCTATGAAAGGTTTTTTAAATCAACTAATAAGGGTCTAACCAGCCTACAATTTTTTATTCTTTTTAATTGTAAAAAAAGAAATTTATACTAACTTTGAGTGCTATAAAAACAAAAAATGTGCTCTGAAAAACAAATAAATTATGAAAAATATATTTAAAAAAATTACTAAAGGGTTATTAGCGCTACTAACATTAAAATTAATTATTATAGGGGGGCTTTTTGTATTCCAATCATGTAAGACAGAAAACAATTTTATTGAACAGCAAGAACAAGCAAAAACTGATTTTTTGGCTTCTCTTTCTAAAAGTCAGGATGTTTTAGAATCTACACCAGTTTATAGTCAAGATGACCTACAAAATATGCGTATTGATGTTGGTAATGAGACAATTTCTGTTTGCCTAATGGCTTTTGATAGCAGTACAGATACGACAGACATAGTAGATAGTATTTCAAATTTGGAAGATTTTTTAACACTATCACCACAATACAATTTAACTACAATTGTCACGCCGACCGAAGTAGGTAATAGCTCTGACACAACAACAGATACTGCTGATTCAAACACAACGACAGATTATAATCCTGATGATTGTATCGCTATTATACAAATACCAGCCCAACCAATAGTAGATGCTTTAGACCCTACTGTTCAAGCTGCAAAAAATTTCTTGTTAACTAGAAATTTAACAGATGATGATATTACTGAAATTTTGGACGGTGAGAATACATCTCTTTTAGTACCTTTGGTTTATAGAATTTTAGAAGTTGAAAATGACGCCGAAAATACTATTAGTTATCAATTTAGTAAATTATTAGGCGTACAATCTGTTTATGCGCAAGGAGTTGACTGGGGTGTGATTGGGGGTTGTGCAACAGCTACAATAGGGCTAGATTCATTTCAAACTTTAAAGGATGCTTTAATTGGCAAAAAAGTAACAGGTAGAGCATTAAAAAGAGCAGCAAAAAAAGTTGTTAAGAAATTTGCAAAAAGTGTTTCAGGATGGGGCACACTTTTAATGGTTGCAGAATTTGTTGGATGTGTTGCCTTTGGTGGAGCTTTTTAAATTTATGATCATGAGTAGTTTTATAAAAGGAATTTTAGTTGGTTTAGTAATTCACATTATAGTTAGGTTTTTTTTAAAATTTTTTAAAAAAAATAAAGATCATAATTAATAATTTTACATCAACCCTTTCTTTAAATAAGAAAGGGTTTTTTGTTTCTAAGAGAATACCTACCTTTAAACTTTAAAACATTACAAATATGAAAACCCCTTTCATTTTTACCATTCTTAGTATGCTTGTTTTTATAGCATGCAAAAAAGAAAACCCAACCACAAAAGATATGAAACAAAACATACTCTTAACCCAATGGAACACGCCTTTTGGTGTACCACCATTTGATAAAATACAAAGCAGTGATTATTTACCCGCTTTTAAGCATGCTTTGCAACAACACACCAAAGAAGTCAAAACCATTGTTGCCAATACAGCAAAGCCTACATTTAAAAACACCGTAGAAGCCTTAGAGGTTTCTTTAGAAGAATTTTTTAGTGAAGGTTTTGAAAACTAATCTTCTTCATTAAAATACACTTTGTAAAACTGCATTTTCTTTTCTTCATCATAGCCTTTTTCAAGATATTCTAAAGCAGCGTCTGGTGCTTGTACATCAATTTTTATTTGAATGTTTGTGTCTAGCTTGATTTCTGTTTTAATTTTTGCCTTTTGCTTTTTCATGACAATCTCAGATACTGCAAACTGATTGCGCACTAACACGTCATTTAAATAAAAATTGATGTACAAGCACCAGACGCTGCTTTAGAATATCTTGAAAAAGGCTATGATGAAGAAAAGAAA
>CAMZLD010000064.1 GCA_947311635.1 uncultured Flavobacteriaceae bacterium
AAAAAAAGATTAAAAAAAAGAAAAGACAAAGAGCTTAAAAAATTAGCACGTAAAGAAAACAACTCAAAAGGAGCTAGTTTAGAAGATCAATTGGTGTATGTAAATCATTTAGGTCAATTAACAGACACACCGCCAGATCCAGATTTAAAAGTAGAGGTAGATGCAGAAAGTATTGTGCTTGGTATACCAACTAGAGTAGAGGTTTATGTTGACCCTATTCGTAAAGGAAAAATTGAATTTTTTAATGATTCGAAAGGGTTTGGGTTTATTAAAGAAAATGAAACCAATGAAAAATACTTTGTACATATTAGTCAGTTAATTGATGAAGTAGGCGAAAATGATAAAGTAACTTTTGAATTAGAAAAAGGATTAAAAGGCATGAATGCTGTACGCGTTAAAAAAGCGTAAGTTATTTTACTTATATAATGAATATAAAAAAAGGCACGCATTTGCGTGCCTTTCTACAATTAACCAACTAAACTATATTTTTTTAAGAAAATGAACAATTTTCTTTCAAATTATAATTTAAGTTGCAAATATAAAGTAGTATTATAGTACAGACTGCTACTTTTGTTACATAGCTTATAAAAAACATCAATTTGTTTTTTTATAACTCCACACAGCCAAACCATTCATTACAATAGCATATGTAGCTGTTTTTAGTATTTGTGGTAAAATATCTGTAAAAGATGCTCCTTTTAGCATCACCATCCGCATGACTTGCACAAAATATTTTACAGGATTTAGCTCGGTTATTTGCTGTGCCCATTGCGGCATACTTTCTATTGGCGTAAAGAGTCCGCTCATTAAAATAAAAATAACCACAAAAAACCAAGCAATAAACATGGCTTGTTGTTGAGTATCTGTAAAATTAGAAATGAAAAATCCCATTCCTAAAATAACGAATAAATAAATGCCTGTATAAAAATAAATTAAAGGTAAGCTTCCTATTATTGGCACATTAAAGATGACTTTACCTAAAATTAAACCGATGGTTAACAAACCAAAGCCAATTACCCAAAACGGAAATAATTTACCAATAATAAACTGGTATTTTTTAATAGGTGTTACGTTAATTTGCTCTAAAGTTCCTATTTCTTTTTCACGTACAATGTTCATGCCTGATAAAAATAAAGTAATCATGGTTACTAATAGCACTAAAATACCTGGCACCATAAAAGTTTTATAATTTAAGGTTTCATTATACCAAAACAACGGAATGCTTTCAATGCTTTTTGGGCGATTTTTGACATCTGTTGGTTGCATTAATTTAGTCGCCAGTTTTTTATTAAACTGCTGCAGAATTTGTGTAACATAAACATTTTCTACACCAGCTGCAGCACCGTCTATGGCATTGATGGTAATACCTAGTTTTGTATGCTTTTCCTTTTGTAAATTGCGTTCAAAATACTTCGGAATTTCTAATACAACGTCAACTTTTCCTTGTAGCATAGCTTCATTTGCAATAGCTTGTGAAGGAAAGGCTTGCAATACATTAAAATATGTAGAAGCATTAAATTTTTTTATCAATGCTCTAGAAGTTGTTGAATGATCACGATCAACATAAGAAAATTTAATGTTTTTAATTTCAAAAGTTGCCGCATTCGATAAAATGACCAATTGTAGTAATGGTAGCACAAAAATAATAGGCAACATTCCTTTATTTCTAAAGATTTGCTTAAACTCTTTTTGTATAATGAATAATATTGTTTTCATGTTCTTTTTTTAAGAATAGAGAGGAAAGAGGAGGGAATAAAGACTTTCAAAAATGAAAAAGGAATATTCTCTTTCGTCTATTTTCTCTTCTCTCTTTTCTTTCATTCCAATCTAATTTTATACTTTTTAATACTCAATCCCATAAAAAACAATGTCATTCCAACCAGAATAAGTGTTTCTTTCCAAATAAATGAAATGCCTACGCCTTTTAGCATAATCGCTTTTAAAATAATGATAAACCATTTTGCAGGTATAATGTTACTAATGATTTGTAAGGGTAGTGGCATGCTTGCAATAGGAAAAATAAAACCAGACAATAGAATTACAGGTAACATCAACCCCATTAATGAAATCATCATAGCTGTTTGTTGTGTTTTAGAAATGGTAGAAATTAAAATACCTAATGACAAGGCATTGATAATAAATAAAACGCTTTCTAAACCTAATAAAAATAAGCTTCCACGGATAGGCATTTTAAAGACAAAAATACTTAGCAGTACAATTACAACTGCGTTGATGATTGACAAAAAGATATATGGAAATACCTTTCCTACAATTACCTGAAAAGGTTTTATAGGCGATACCAATAAAATTTCCATCGTACCCAATTCTTTTTCTCTGGTGATAGAAATAGAAGTCATCATAGCAGACACAAGCATTAAAATAACCGTCATAACACCTGGTACAAACATAAAAACACTTTTTAGTTCGGCATTATAAACCATGCGTGTTTCTGGTTGTATTTGATACGCTATTTTAATATCTTTATTAATGGTTTGCAGGTATTTTTGCAAAATGGCATTGGTGTAGTTACTAATGGTATTTGCGGTATTTGGATCGGTAGCGTCTGTTACGATTTGTATAGTTGCTTTATTATTACGAATTAGTTTTTTACTAAAATCATGCTCAAAATTTAAAACGGCTTTTATTTTTCCTTTCTGAAAAGCTTTTTCTATATCTGCTTCTCGTTCTATTATTTCTGAAATACTAAAATATTTTGAAGCTGCTATTTTATTGATGATTTCTTGCGTTGTAGCATCTTTAGAATGGTCTAGAATAGCAATATCAACGTTGTTTATTTCGTTGGTAATGGCAAAGCCAAAAAGCATAATTTGTGCAATTGGCATTCCAAAAAGAATAAACAGTGAGCGTCTATCTCTAAAGATATGGTAAAATTCTTTTTTTATAAATCCTATAAATCGTTTCATTCCATACTAAACCCTTCCCTAAAGAAAAGATGTTTTTAAATTATTATTTTTCTCACTCTTCATTTCGTCTTAAGTCTTTTATCTTTTTCATCCTCTTGCTAATTTTAAAAAGACATCGTTCATACTATTCACTTTAAACTGTTCTTTTAGCTTTTTGGGTGTATCTAGAGCCTCTATTTTACCGTCAACCATAATAGAAACACGGTCACAATATTCGGCTTCGTCCATATAATGTGTGGTTACAAAAACAGTTGTTCCGTTGTCTGCTGTTTTATAAATGAGTTCCCAAAATTGGCGACGTGTGATTGGATCTACACCACCAGTTGGTTCATCTAAAAAAATGATTTTTGGGTTATGCAATAAGGCGACAGAAAAGGCGAGTTTTTGTTTCCAACCTAAAGGCAAAGAGCCTACCAAATCATTGGCTACGTCATGCAAGCCTAATTCATCTATTAACACCGTTGCTTTTTCTTTAATGACTGCTCTTTTAAGGCCATAAATTCCACCAAAAAAGGTAATGTTCTCTTTTACCGTTAAATCGTCATACAAAGCAAATTTTTGACTCATATAGCCAATGTTTTTTTTGATGTCTTCGGCATTTTTATAGACATCAAATCCTGCAACATTGGCTTGTCCAGAAGTTGGGTTAGAAATACCAATCAACATTTTCATTGCCGTTGTTTTACCAGCGCCATTGGCACCTAAAAACCCAAAAATTTCACCTTTTGCCACTTTGAAAGTGATGGCATTTACAGCGGTAAAGTTACCAAATTTTTTGGTGAGCTGCGTTGCTTCTATAACGTTTTGTTTAATCATTTATTTTCTATTTAGACCTCACAGGGTTTAAAAATCTATGCGATCTTTTATATTTTTGTCAGACAATACTGTCGAGTTCTAATTAATAACCTCTCGACTACGCTCAAGGTGACATTTTGGTCATGTTTATTATATTATTTTGCCAATTCCATAAAGGTGTCTTCTATGGTTGTTTTGGTTGGTTTTATAATAATGTTTTGATGTCCTTTTTCTTTTAAATAGTTTTCTAATTCTGCTGTGTTAAAAGCCTCACGAGTATCGGTATAATGCACAAATTCGCCAAACGGATATACACTATGTTTGTGTTGAAAGGCGTTTAAATCTAAAATTAATTTATACATATGGTCTGAGCGTACGTCATATATTTTTTTAGGATAATGTTTTACAATGGCTTCTGGCGTATCAATTTCTAGAATCTTTCCATCTTGAATAAGTGCAATTCTGTCGCATAAGGCGGCTTCATCCATATACGGTGTTGAAACTAAAATGGTAATTCCTTTTTGTTGTAAGCGTTTTAGCATTTCCCAAAACTCTTTACGAGAAACGGGGTCAACACCTGTGGTAGGCTCGTCTAAAAACAAGACTTTGGGTTTGTGAATTAAGGCACAAGATAAAGCGAGTTTTTGTTTCATTCCGCCTGATAATTTACCAGCTCTACGTGTTTTAAAAGGTTCTATTTGTACATAGATTTCTTTAATTAAATCGTAGTTTTCTTCTATGGTTGTTCCAAAGATGGTTGCGAAGAAATTTAGGTTCTCTTCTACCGTTAAGTCTTGATATAAAGAAAAACGACCAGGCATATAACCTACATGACTCCGAATTTTTTTATAATCATTCACAAGGTCATAACCAGCAACTGTCGCTGTGCCTTCATCCGCAAATAGGAGTGTCGTTAAAATTCTAAATAAGGTAGTTTTTCCTGCGCCATCTGGACCAATAAGACCAAACAATTCGCCTTTTTTAACGTCAAAAGAAATATCTTTTAACGCAGTAACTTTTCCGTAGGATTTAGAAATATGTGAAACAGTTATGCTCATTTATTTAGCAGCCTTTCTTGCTACAAGATTTGCTGTTTTTGTTACAATTTTTTCCGCAGGATTTGTTTCCTTTTATTCCGCAACCTTTTCCTTTACCATTTTGGGTTCCCCTTTTTTCTTGCATCCCCTTCATGTGATTGCCCATCCAATTTGGTGATTCTGGTTCATTATTATATAAATAGGTTGCAATTTTCTTTAAATCTTCTTTTGGTAAATTTAATTTTGGCATTACATTAAAACGTCTAACAGCTCCAAACATTAAAGCTTTTTCTTCGGTTGGATTTTGGACCCAATTTATTATAGCATTTACAAAAGTTTCTTTGTTGTCAAAATTTCTTGAGTAGTGCATTTTTACAGCTTTAAAAGGTGGCGCTATAATGTCATCGTGTGATGCTGCTTTTGGGTTATGACAAACATAACAATTGTTTTTTAGTAGCTCATAACCTTCTTTGTCTTGATTGATGATTGTTGACGCTATTGCATTTGTTTTTTCTGTTACAGTTACAGCTGCATATAGGTCTTTTTTCTTTTCCGTGTTACAACTTGTTAAAATTAATATGATTCCTGTTAGAATTAATAAGTTTTTTTTCATCTTTTTAGTATTATTTAATTAATATAAAATTGCTTTTTTTCTTTGCGATTACTTCGTGAATTACATTTGCTGGTATCATTACATAGCTTCCTTTTTTAAGTTTTACCGTTTTATTTTCTTCTTTATAGGTTGCTTTACCAGAGACACATACAAGTACAGCAGGTACTTTTGTAATGTGTTTTTTTAATACTTTATTGGCATCGATTTGTAAAGCAATTACAGTGCCTTGTTCTTTTGTTTTCAAGAGTACTGCTGTTTGCACTTCTTTGTCGGTTGTGTGTAATTTTTTTAATTTCATAATATTTATTTTTATATGTTTTTTGATTGCTATAGAGCTGTCACTATTCACTTGTATTGTTAAGCCACATTTCTGCGGGCATTCCTATTTTTAAGCTTCCGTCGTTTTTTACACTAATCTTTACGGCATATACCAATGCGGTTCTTTCTTCTTTGGTTTGAATAATTTTGGGTGTAAATTCTCCTTCAGAAGCTATCCAAGCAACAGTACCTTTAAAATTTTTCATACCGTCTTTAGCATCTATCTTTACCGTTACTTGTTGTCCAATTTTTATTTCTGAAAGTTGGGTTTCACTTATATAAACACGTAATTCCATAGTGCTTAAGTCAGCAATTTTATAGAGTGGTTTTCCGAAGGTAGTAATTTCATTTTCTTCGGCATAGGTAGTCAAAACTGTTCCGTTTATGGGATTAATTATTTTGCACTTATTAATTTGATCTTGTATCTGTTTAATTTGTACTGCAATGTTTTGGTATTCACTAACAACGGGTTTGTTTTGAGAACGTACACTTTTTATTTGTTGTTTTAGAGTATTTATTTGTCCGTTAATATCATCTAATTGTTTCTGTGTGCCAGCATTGTCACGTAAAAGGTTTTGAGCTCTTGTTTTATTAATGTTAGCAGTTTTTAATTGTGCATTTAACACGTTAATTTGTGATAAAACACCTCTTGATTTTGAAGATACTGTATTTTTTGAAGTGATTAACTGTTCACGTTTTAAGCTTAACGGAATGGTGTCAATATAGCCTACAAATGTATTTTTTGTTAAGGACATGCCTTCGTTTACGTTAAATTGTAAGAGTTTACCGTTATTTTCTGCAGAAATTGTGATTTCGGTCGCTTCAAAATTGCCATAACCATCTGCTCTTTCATTTCCTTTCTTACAAGAAAGTAGGGTAGAAGCTGTAAATCCAATAAGTATTATTAGTTTAGGTATTTTCATTGTTTTAATTTCCTTTAATGGTGTTATAATTTATTTTTGCAAGTTTCAATTGTTTTTTATGTATGCTTAAATTGTTTTGGGCTTCAAATAAATTGCTTAATTCTGTAATGTAAGTAGAAGGTGTTACCACGTCATTCTTAAGTTGTGCTTCTACAGATTTAAGTACTGTTTTTCTAAGCGCTATGATATCATTATCTAATTTTATAAAGCTTTTTAACTTTTCTATTTCAGAAATTTCTTGTTGTAAGTCTATTTGTGTATTTAAATTAAAGACCTCTTTTTCAGAATCTATAATATCTTTATTGATATGTAAAATTTGTTGTTGTTTTTTAGTGGCATTCCAATCAAAAATATTCCAGTTTAATTGTACTCCAAGGGTATAAAAACCTTGAAAAGAATTGTCTAGCATATTTAATCCTGGGTTTCCATAACCGCCGGTTGCAAAACCCATAATTTTAGGTGCTTTTTGTTTTGATAATGCAATCTCTGAAGCATCTAATTGTTCTTTTTTTAATAGAAATAAATCTAGTTCTGGGCGTTGTATGCCAGAAGATGTATTTGTAGCAATCTCTTTCGGGTTTATAAATAGCGTAGTGTTGTTTAAAGGTTGCCCAATAAGTATTGATAAATTAGCTATGACTACTTTTTGGTTTGCTTTAAGTTCTAAAATTTGCTGTTTCACTTTTAAAATTTCTGATGCTATTATTGCATCAGATGTTGGGATGATAACACCATTTTTAATACCAGCTTTAATTTCTTGCAACTTACTATTTAGTACGTCCTTTTTGGTGTTTAAAAGTAGTTTTTTATCGTCTAATAGTAGCAGTGACAAATATAA
>CAMZLD010000065.1 GCA_947311635.1 uncultured Flavobacteriaceae bacterium
ATCAACGGAGCGCCACAGACAATGACATTGTTTGCCCATGGACCTATAGGAGAGAAGTTAGGATTAGGAGGAACCATTATATCAGATAAAATAGGACCTATAACAGAGACTAATTTTTATGGAGATTTTTCATACACCTTAGATGTTTCAACACAAGGGCGATTAGCATTAGGAATCAAAGCAGGCTTAACCTTACACAATATAGATTCAAATTTAAGTACAGTAAGTCCAGATCCAGCTTTGATAGCCGCTTTGTCACAGGGCAATCAAATATTACCAAATTTTGGAGCTGGAGCATTTTATTATACCGATCGTTTTTACTTAGGTTTATCGATGCCTAATTTTTTACAGACTCGTTATTATGAACGAACAGGCACCTTGATTACCAATGCCTCCGAGAAGATGCATTTATTTGGTACCACGGGGTATGTATTTGATTTGACAGACAATATCAAGTTAAAGCCGTCAGTGATGTTAAAAGGGGCCATTGGGGCACCATTATCGGTAGATTTATCTGCCAATGCGTTGTTTAGCGATCGCTTTGAGTTAGGTTTATCTTATAGGTTAGATGATTCTGTAAGTGCTATATTAGGGCTTAATGTCAATTCAGAATTTAGAATAGGTTATGCCTATGATTACACCTTATCAAAGTTAGGTGATTTTAATAGCGGTTCTCATGAAATCATGTTAACATATGAATTTTTAAGAAAAGAATTAAAAAGTCCTAGATTCTTTTAATAATATATAAAGAAAATATAAAATGAAAAAAATAACTTTAATAATCTTATCACTAATTTTTTATACTGCAATGCACTCACAAGAAGGGTTTGCATATAAAGTGAAAAATTTGGATGGTGTTAATAGTGAACTGTCTGATTTTGGAACTTCTTTTTACGGTGATAAAATAGTTTTTGCATCATCTAAAAACATGTACCGTTCTAACAATAAAAAGTGGCAAGGAAACAATCAACCTTTTTTAGAACTTTATGTTGGAGATATAAATGAACAAGGTGAAATTGTAAACGAAAAACTTTTTCAAAAAAGCGTTAACACTAAATACCATGAGTCTAATGCTATTTTCACAAAAGATTTAAAAACTGTTTATTTTTCGAGAAATAATTATATAAATAATGTTTATACTCCAGATTCAAGAGGAATAAACTTGATTCAATTATATATTGCAAAAGTAAATAAGAAAGGTAAATGGACACATATCAAACCAATGCCATTTAATAGTAAAGAATATGAAACAGGACACCCAGCATTAAGCCCAGATGAAACAAAATTATATTTTATATCAGATATGCCAGGTAGTATCGGAAAGACGGACATTTGGTTTGTTGATATATTAGGAAACGGGAAATATGGTGATCCTGTAAACCTCGGTGCACCTATTAATTCAATGGCAAAAGAAATGTTTCCTTACATTTCAGAAAGCGGTAATTTATATTTCTCCTCAAATAGATCTGAGGGTGGGTTTGGAGGCCTAGATATTTATAAATCTATAATTGAAGGCGATACTTTTTCAACCCCAACAATATTGAAAGCACCTTTAAATAGTCCTTCAGATGATTTTTCTTTTATTATTTCTGAAGCAACAGAAACAGGGTATTTTTCTTCAAAAAGACTTGGTGGTAAAGGCGATGATGATATTTATTATTTTGAGCGTACAGAAGAAGATTGTTTTCAAATGGCTGAAGGTATTGTAAGAGATAAAAATTCTCGTAAGATTATTCCAGGAGCAACGGTTATACTATTTAATGCTGAAGGAGATGAAATTGAAAGACAATTAGTTAGTTTTGATGCTAAATTTTCATTTAAAATTGATTGTAAATCAAATTATAAAGTTGTAGGTTCTAAAACTAACTATTCAGAAGATAGCAAAGATTTTGTTTCTAATGCTAATCTAGAATTAGGTCTAGATTTATCTTTAAACGAAAACCCTTTTGTAAACCAAACAACAGGTATTGTTAATTATGATAAATGCCAAGGTGCTTTAGATTTAATTAATAATATCTATTTTGACCTTGACGAATCGTATATTAGACCAGATGCTGCATCTGAATTAGACAAAGTAATACGTATTATGAAAAGATGTAAAGGCATCCAGGTTGAAGCATCATCGCATACAGATACTAGAGCACCTAGAGATTACAATCAACGTTTGTCTCAGCGTAGAGCACAATCTACAATGAACTACATTATGCGAAGAGGCGGTTTTGGATCAGATAGAATACGTGCAGTTGGATATGGAGAAGATCAATTAAAAAATAAGTGTTCTGATGGTGTTCGATGTACAGAAGCAGAACATCAGGTAAACCGAAGATCAGAGTTTAAGATAAAACACTGGTAAAAACCTTTCAACATTAAAAACTAAAAAGACGATTCTATAATTAGAATCGTCTTTTTTAGTTTAAACTTTTAAAGAAAACTTTCAGTTCCCAATCCTTTTACTATCTTTAGCATTACTATAAAAACAAGATATTTGGATTATAATACTTACATTGTTTACTTAATAGGTTTTTTGATTGTAGCCATTGCTGCCAATCAAATAGCAAAGGCTTTTCAGAAAATTAAATTCCCTTTAATTACGGGGTTAATTATTACGGGTATCATTGCAGGTTCTTCTGTGCTTAATTTTATTACTGTTGAAGCCGTAGATAAACTTCATTTTTTAAATGAAATTGCTTTAGCAATTATTGCTTTCTCTGCAGGATCAGAATTGTATTTAAATGAGCTTCGGAGTAGAATAAATAGTATAAAATGGATGACTATTGGGCAACTCATCATTACCTTTGTAGTAAGTGCAGTTGTCGTCTATTTTGCAGCAGAAAAAATTCCTTTTATGAATACCATGGCAGCATCATCTAAAATAGCAGTTGCTATTTTATTTGGGACTATCTTTGTTGCCCGATCACCATCTTCTGCCATTGCAGTAATTAACGAAATGCGTGCTAATGGGCCTTTTACAAAGACTGTGATGGGTGTAACAGTAGTTAAAGATGTATTGGTAATTATTTTATTTGCCATCTGTTTTTCAATAGCAAAAGCATTTATTAATGGAGAAGATATAGGCATTACTTTTTTAATCATTTTACTTTTAGAATTAGTAGCTTCTTTTAGTATCGGATATCTTGTAGGAAAATTATTACAATTTCCACTATCATTAAAAATAAATCATAAAATTAAAGCAGGATTAATTGTTTTACTAGGGTACAGCGTTTATGTGTTTGCAAACCTTGTTAAACACGCTTCAGAAGAAATAATATTACACGGTTTTGTACTAGAACCATTACTAATATGTATTATTGCGAGTTTTGTAATTACCAATTATTCAAAACACCGCATAGAATTTTCAGAATTATTAGAAGAAGTTAGCCCAATAATCTATATTATTTTCTTTACGTTAACAGGAGCCTCTTTGTCCATACAAACCCTAATGAGTGTTTTTTGGATAGCTATTGCCTTATTCTTTTTGAGACTTTTAACCATGTTTTTGGGTGGTGTTTTTGGAGTTGTAGCTGCAAAAGATAAAAAAGAATATACCTTTATTGCTTGGATGCCTTATCTTACACAGGCAGGAGTAGCCCTTGGTTTGGCTACCTTAATTGCAAATGAATTTCCTGTTTGGGGACATGAGTTTGAAACTATTATTATTGCTATTATTGTGATTAATCAATTAGTTGGTCCACCACTTTTTAAATGGACCTTAAACTTTGTTAAAGAAAGCCATACAAAGGCAAACCTTCAATATTTTGATGGCGTTAGAGATGCTGTTATTTTTGGCGTAGAAGACCAATCTATAGCACTTGCTCAACAATTAGAAAAACATAAGTGGGAAACAAGAATAGTATGTTTAGATGAAGCCAATTTTTCTAGAGAAATGGTTAATAACGTTGTGACTATTGAAGATTTAACCATGAAAAGTCTTGTTAGTTTAGAATTAGAAAAAACAGAAGCCATTGTCTTAATGTTATCAGATAACAAGAATTTTCAACTAGCAGAAACCATCTACGAAAACATAGGCACTGCCAATGTAATTGTACGCTTAAATAATAGAGATAATTTTGAAAAGTTTCATAAACTAGGGGCTTTAATTATAGAGCCTGCCACAGCCATGGTAAGTTTGTTAGACCATTTTGTACGCTCACCAAATGCAGCTTCTTTATTGCTAGGTATGGAAGATGGGCAAGAATCTATGGATTTAGAAATACGTAACGAAGACATACAAGGTTTGCGTTTACGTGATTTACGTTTGCCGTCTGATGTGTTAGTGCTTTCTGTAAAACGCAAAGGACAACTTTTAGTTTCTCATGGTTATACACGCTTACGTTTAGGAGATGTAATGACACTAGTTGGCTCAGAAGACAGTCTAGAAAAATTAAAATTCAAATTTGATTCGTAAAAGGTTTTTTCTTCAGAAATTATTTTATTTTCAATACAATAAAAAACAGTATATTTAGCTATAAATAATGACTTATGGTTGCATTAGCAGGTATTATTATATTAGGTATTTTAGCACAATGGGTAGCTTGGAAATTTAAAATTCCAGCAATATTGCCGTTGCTTTTAATTGGCTTACTGGTAGGTCCAATTGCTGCCGAATTTTTATCTGAAGATGGCACCAAATGGATAGAACCTATTTGGAATGGTAAAGAAGGTCTTTTTCCAGGTGAAAGCCTCTTTTATTTTGTATCGCTAGCCATTAGTATTATTTTGTTTGAAGGCGGGCTTACTTTAAAAATGAAAGAGATAAAACATGTAGGCCCTGTCATTACAAAGCTAATCACTTTAGGTTCATTAATAACTTTTTTTGGTGCAGGATTAGCAGCGCATTATATTTTTAATCTTACGTGGGAAATTTCTTTTTTATTTTCGGCTTTAATAATTGTTACAGGCCCAACAGTTATTACACCAATTTTAAGAAACATACCACTTAAAAAAGATGTTTCTGCCATTTTAAAATGGGAAGGTATTTTAATAGATCCTATTGGAGCATTGGTTGCTGTATTGGTGTTCGAATTTATTAGCGTAGAAGATGGCGGTGCCTTTACAAAAACAGCTTTTATAGAATTTGGTAAAATTGTACTTTTTGGATCTACCTTTGGGTTTACCTTTGCACATGCAATTAATTATGCAATTAATAAAAAGTGGGTGCCACATTATTTACTTAATGTTGTTGCGCTAGCATCGGTTTTAGGCGTCTTTATTTTATCGGATAGTTTTGCGCACGAATCTGGTTTGCTAGCAGTAGTTGTAATGGGCATGGTTTTAGGAAATTCTAATTCGCCTTATTTAAAAGAACTTCTATATTTTAAAGAATCTTTAAGTGTTTTATTAATCTCAATTTTATTTATTTTACTCTCTGCAAATATAAATTTTGAAGATTTACTCCTTATTTTTAATTGGAATACAGCTATTTTATTTTCAGTCATTGTCTTTGTAATTAGACCGATAGGTGTTTTTTTAAGTACAATTACCTCAAAATTAAAGTTTAATGAAAAATTATTTATAAGTTGGGTTGGGCCACGTGGTATTGTAGCTGCAGGTATTGCATCGCTTTTCGGTTTAAAACTAGCTAAGTTGGGTGTAACAGATGCACAGTACATTACACCTTTGGTCTTTATGATTGTCTTAGGTACGGTTTTATTAAATGCTACAACAGCAAGACTGTTTGCTAAAATGGTGGGTGTTTTTTTAAAAAAATCTGAAGGTATTTTAATCATAGGAGCTTCAGAAGTAGGAAGATTAATTGCTAGTTATTTAGAACAAAACGATCGGCATGTTATTGTTATAGATAACAATCAATCGAATATCGATAAAGCAAATCAAATGGGCTTAGAAGCTATACAAACCAATGTCTATTCAGACAGTTTAACAAATGATATAGAACTGAATGATGTTGGTTATTTAATGGCATTAACAGCAAATGCCGATTTAAACACCTATGCTATTTCAAAATTCACGAATCAATTTGGAGAAAATGGTGCATTTCGATTAATTTCTTCCGAAGAAATGCAAGACAGTAGTAACAATCCAAAACAAGGGCTGTTTTCACATACAGATGACTTTACTTCGTTGTCAAAAACAGCACGTGAATTTCCAGAAATTCATGAAATTGCGATTAAAGATAAAGCCCATTATGAGCAATTAATTGACAAAACCAATGTATCTAAAGATAGTATTCCGCTGTTTGTAAAAGATAAAAACAACGAAATAGAAATAATATCTTCTTTTAGTTTACAAAATAAAGAGATAGGTAAGGGATGGAAACTGGCTTACCTTGGCAAAGAGATAGAAGCTTAATTATTTTGAAATCATTTCAGGTAAAAGAATCATTGTTGTCCTATTAAAATTTATAAAACGCTAAAAAGTTATGTTTAAAAGAGGTTCTAAGAGCTTTTTTAAATAGATACCTTGCTTTTTCTGTTTTTTTAATTTTATCTATCAATAACAATAATTTTCAAATAACAGTTTATAGTAATAGTTACAATCAAGTCTTTTATCTTTAATCTAATAGTGAAACGGTCTTACATTTTTAGACGGACACTACTATAAAAGAATAAAAACAGCCATTAAATAAATGACTGTTTTTATATTGTTTCTAAATTTTGATATTATTTTTATTCTTTAATTATCTTTTTTATCACATAATTAGTGTCATTAGAAATACGCACAAAATAGATTCCTTTTGAAAAATTTATTAAATTAACACTTGCATTGTTAGTATTATTAAAATCTATATTTTTGACAATTTGCCCAAGGTTATTGTAAATTTTTATGTTTTTAATTTCATCTACACCTTGTATAGTAATAAAATCATTTGCTGGATTTGGGTATAAATTCATATCTGCCAATTGTTCATCTTCAACAGACATTACGCTATTTATAGTTGCAAAAAAACTATAAACAACATTACCGTCATTTGGAGAGGTTTCAAAATCTGAATGAAAGCAAATTTTATCACCATTAGGTGAAGCAACTGCCATTGGAGATTGGTCGTAACTAATATCACTACTAAAATGATGACCAAAGTGCTCTACAATACCAGAAGTATCTAATTTTACAGCAACTATTTGTTTTGATGATGGATTAGCTGATGTAGCTTGTGAGATATAGGCCCAACCTGGACGGTTTATATTTCTACAAGAAATATGACCAGATGCTGTAATTTCAGTAGTATTATTAACTTGTGTTTCTCCAGTTCCATTTAATTTTTGCATATAAACACCTGCTGAACCTGCTTTATATTGTACAAAAACTTCATCTCCATCAACTGCGTAACCAAGATCTCCGTGGTTTCCTCCATCAGCAATTCTGTTTTGATATTGTATGGTCATAGTTGCTCTGTTATACACCTCAACTCCATAATGGTTGTTGTTATTTTGATCTAAATAAAAAGTATTGATATCATCTGCAGAACCAT
>CAMZLD010000066.1 GCA_947311635.1 uncultured Flavobacteriaceae bacterium
CAACAGAATTTTGTGTAAAAAACCAAGCAGCTCCAGCTCCTACTGCTGTAAAAATTGCAACAAAGAGAAATGAATAGAACAGTTTCATAGAAATTATATATATAAAATTTTGTGATATTTTTCAAAAAAATGGTACAGATAGAAGAAGTTTTTTACAATAAAAAAATATTCTTAAATATTTTTTCCATATAACTTCTATATTCTTGAAAAAATACATTCTTTTCTTCTAATGCTTTTTTAAAATTTTCATTGTTTTTATCCCATTTTTCCTTATAGCCAGAAAATTTTGTATTTGAAATAATTACAGAGTTTAAAATAATATTTTCATCATTTAATGTTTTTTCTTTATTTTTTATTGTCTTATAAAAATTTATTTTTGCATCTGTATTTGGGTTTAATTGCATTATTCCTTTTGGGTCTATAAAAGTAATATACTGCTTTTCATCTTTTAAAATCCATAAAATAAAATCAGGATAAAATCCGCTTTCTTCAAAAAATCCAACTCCAGTTTTACTTTTATTTCGCAATAAGAATATTTCACTATTTTTTAATTTTTCAGAATCTTTATTTTTTTCTAAATACCCCTCTAAATCTTTAGCAAATTTTATTTCCCCTTCATTTAATTCAATGGGAGTTATTTTTATATTTTTTTGTTTTCCGTTTTTAAATAATAAAGGATTGTAAAGATGAGATTGAGAGTAAAATGATTTAAAATATTCAAGATCAAGACCTTTTGCGAAATTATTATTATCCAAATCTTCTTTTAACTGTTTAACTCTAGAGATTAAATCATTGTTTTCTTCTTTTTGTTCAATAGAAACATTATATTCATCAATAAAATTTGCATCTTCTTCAGAAATTTCTTTATATTCCATAAAATCTTTTTCCCAAAAATTTTTATGATATTGATAAAAACTATGCAAATATTTTTTTAATAATTGAATAAAAACATTCTCTACTTTTTTAAAATCGGAAAACGATGAAATAGTAAAATATCCATTTGGTGCTTCAATAGTGTACCAATCAGAGTTTTTAAGAAATGTAGAAATACTTTCTTTTGAAATAGAAATATTAAAATATTTTTTTTCTTTTTTATACTCCAATAATTCAAAATATACAGTATCAATATCAATGTATTCTAAATCTTTAGATTCAAAATTATATTCTTCTGGCTTTTGCACATAATCAGCAGAAGTTTTTATTCCAATAGATTGAGCTTTTGCATATAAATTTATTATTACTTTTTTAGTAATACTATTTTTTTCTTTATAACTAAATTCTAAATTTTCTGTTTTTTTATAATTTTTCCCTTTTTGTAACTGTAAAACTTTTAATTTTTTATTTTTCCATCTTTCATCTTTTAAAACAGGAAGTGTTATTCTAAAAAGATCTTCTGTAGATACTCCTTCATTTTCCAAATACTCTTTAAACTGTTGCATATAATTTGCTTTCAACCCAAAAACACTTAATCGTTCCGCAAATTGAAGATTTGCATCAAGAGTATTCCCGTAAAAAGTACTTCGCTTTAAACTCATATCTTTTCCTTTTAGCCGCACACCACGACCAAAAAGTTGGATAATTTGTGAACCTTCACTTTTTCCCATATTTAAAAGTCCCATCGTTGATACTCTCCAACTACTCCATCCCTCTGTAAATTTTTTTGATCCAATTAAAATATTGATAGACGAATTTTTATTATTTATATTTGCAAACAGATTTTCATTAAAATCACTTTTTGATGTCTGTAAATCTAGACTACTACAGAGCTTTAAAAATTTTGTACTGTCTCCAATATTAATTATTCCAAAATATTTATTTTCTCCTATTCTTAATCCTATTTCTCCATTTTCTTTATTAATTTCGTCTATATGCAATATTCCAGAAGTTCCGTGAAAAATGTGTTCTAACATTTTAGAAAATATATTGTTTTCTCCAATATTTTGTGTTGATAAATATGAAAATTTTCCATTAAAAATATCATTTCCACTTTCCGTTAAAATACCCGAATTATTACTATAAATATTTTTTATAGCATTTACAGATTCTCCATTTTTATTAGTAATAAACCGAGAAAAGAATTGTAAAATTTTTGAAATATCTGATCCCTCTTCTGCAGAATATCTTGTTACAACCTTATTACCAACAAAAATCATTAATGGATTTTCAATATTATATTCTTGCATTTTCTCAGAATTTTCTGCATATATTATTTTTTGTTGGTAAAAACTTAACAGCGACCCAACGAGATATGTAAATTCCATTGTGTTATCAGAATTATCCTTGATATTAAGAATTGAATAATCTTTTCCAAATCCATCATTTTTAAAAAATTTATAACTATAATCAAAAAGTATTGCTTTAGAATATTCTTGAATAAGATTTGCTTTTTCTGATTTATTTGATGCGCCAATAGACTGACCAAAGGTGGCACTATATTCAAATGCAAAGCCTTTTTTACTCAAAATATCACGATTCTTTTTCCATTCCTTTCCACTACTTCCTCTGTGTCCCTCATCTATTAAAACAAGATTGTTTTCGTCAAAACTTTCTACGGCAAAAGTATTTTCCCCTTTGTCATCTTTTAACTTTGTAATTTCTAAAATTGCTATAGCTGTATGCTCAAATAGCCCTTGCTGTGTTCCTCCTGAATTTTCTGAAAAAATTTCTGATTCAATTCCATTTTCCTGAAACTCTTTTAAATGTTGCTGGCTTAATCCATTATTTGGAGTGATTAGAATTTTCTGATTTATTTTTTGAGTATTATAATGCTCAAATTGCATAATATTAATATGCATCAATAAAGTTTTTCCACTTCCTGTTGCGTTCCAAAATGCTAATTTATTAAGATTTTTTTCTTCAAATTTTTCTATAATAATATCCCAATCTTTTTTCTTTTTTTTCTGATTTTCTTGCTTTATTTTTTCGTTATATTTTTCTAGAAATTTATTTAAATCGGCACAAAAAATTTCTTTTGATGAAAAATATTTATCGAGGTAAATTTCTACAAAAAGCAAAGTAAGATATTGGAAATATTTCCATTTGATTTTTTTTGTAAGTTTTTTTGTGTGATTTACAATGTTTTCATCATATCTAAGTAATTCTTCTGTTGTGATTTTTGCATCATTTTTTAAATGAGCAACGAGCAATGTATGAAAATGAGACACACCTTCTTCATCGATATCTTCGTTTCTTGTATCATCTTTTATATATTTAGAAAGTTCTTCTAAACTCTCTACTCCAAAAAGAGAAAAGAAATATTGATTTAAAATAAGTTGTTGATTGAATTTCATATTATTTTATAGATTATTTTTAATAGTTATAGCGTTAAGAATTTCTAATTTAAGAGATTCACTATATTCTTCTTCGTTGAGAAGTGAATATATTATCTTTATTAATAAATCTTTACATATTATATTATCTGCTACTTGTACTACTATATTTTCCATTTCTCGTATAAACCGAGTGATAAAAAATTTTTCATATCCATTTATTTCTAAAAAATATGAAGAAAGAGCAATTGAGGATCGTTTATTGCCATCTTGAAAAGCATGATTCTTATTTATTCCGTATGTAAGATGAGCAACTTTTTCTTCAAAAGTAGGATAATAAGCATCATTTTGTATAAAACTTAAGACTGAATCAAGCTGTCCAATATTTTTTACTCCACAAAACCCACCACTTAATTTAATAATTTCATTTTGTATTTTTATTGCCGATTGAGTATCAATATATTGTAGTATCATAATTATCTATCTTTTAATCGTTTAAAAACATCTTTGGTTTCTTCTAATCGTTCAGAAAATTCTTTACTTTTTTCCCCTAAAAAGTTTTCAAAATCTTCTCGAGAAACCGCCTCTACATATTCTTTTAAACTTTGATGAAGTGCATCTCTAAAGCATAAATCCCTGCTTGCCATTTTTTTTCTACTGTTATGAATATGAGGAGCTAAAACATCTTTACTATCTTCTTCAAATTCTATATAGAGCTGAGAGAGTTCTGATGAAGAAAGTTTTCTCTTTATTTTTTTTGATTCTCGTTCTATACGCTTTGCAAGTCCATTTTCATATGAAGAAATCATATCTATAATTTCTGAATAAAAAGTGTCTCGTGTTTTATGTTTTGACTTTAATTTTAGAATAGATCGATATTCAGTCGCATTTTCTTTAAAAATACTTTTATAAATTTTATTAGTATATATTGGATATTTTTGTGGTCCCATATCTACATATTTATCTAAACTATTTGTAAATTTTTTTCTATAATTTTCTTCGTGAAAGGTGCTTTCTAAATATTGTTTTTCTCGCTGGTTTATATAAACAGTATTTCCTCCTGATTTTTCACTAATACTATCAATTGATATATTAAGAATAAACGAACGCACTTCTTTTGCTTTTTTGCTTTCGGTTAAAAGCATTCCAATATTCAAAAAAGATCGAAAATCAAATATTCCAAATACTGTTATTTTGGTAAGGTCATTGATGCTCATACCAAAGCTTATTTCAGCTTCTTTACTGGCTTGCCTCGTAAAGTTTTTTTTGTATTTTTTGAGTCTTTGTCCCTTTAATACTTCATATCCATTTCTTTGTAACTCTTCTTCGTGCTGTTCTAAATACCGCTTAATAGTACTTTCACTTACTTCATAAAATTCGGCTATTTGTTTTTTAGTAAAACATATTTTTTCTTCAAATAAAATTCCTTGTATCCCTATTTTTTGTTGAATTTTTTCAAGTACAAACTGATTATTTAAAATATTTTGTCTATCAATTGATGAATTACTCAGTTCTTTTTTCATATAAATTTACTGTAATATTATTTTTTAAACATTAATTTTCTAAATTCACTTTCAATATTTTTTACTTCACTTTTAGAATTTTCTGAAAAAATATTTGCCAGTTGTGTATCTCCATTCACAAAAATAGTATCAAATTCTGTTGTGTTCCATTTTTTTTCATACATTTTTTGTATATTGGCATCATTTATTTCTTGAGAATTTTTTGAAAAATCCTGCCAGATAATAAGAAGTTTTTTTTCTTTAAGATTTTTTCCAGAAATAACAACAAAATCAGAATCTTTCTCTGTGATAATTTCGGTTTTTTCAATAACAAGTCCTAATAAATAATTAAATGTTTCTATTATATCAATATCTGTTTCGACTGTCTCTCCCACACTTGAAGTGGCGATTTTAAGCTTATAGTCAAATGGTGTGTTAAAAGTATCTATATTTAGAAGTGAGCCTTGGCTCTCTACACCTAAAGAGTAGTTAAGCATATAATCCTCTTTAGCTTCATCATACAAGCCTAAAGCATCTTCTTGCTCTTTTGTTCTTTTAAATTCAAGGTTATTGAGAGTATCTTCATAGCTTTCAAGTTTGAAGTATTTGAAGATTTGAGATATACCATTTTTTGTAGTTGGTTTTCCATCTTTCCAACTATCTGAGTATATTACTTTTTCTATTCTTGGTTTTGTAATAGTGTCAAAGTATTCACCCATTTCTACTAAGATATATTTTCTTTTCTCATTGTCTTCACGGTTTAGATTTATAACTGCATGTCCTGTTGTTCCTGAACCTGCGAAGTAGTCTAATATAGTTTGTTTATCATCACTTGTATGAAATAATAATTTTGTTATTAACTCTATTGGTTTCACTGTTAAAAAATCTTTTCCAAATCCTAATTCTTTATCTAGGACTTTTAATCCACTTTCTGCTGTTCCATATGTGTCTTTATCAAAAAAATGTGACCAAAATGGTTTATGTATATTTTGATCTTCGTGTTCTGGTCTAAAAATAATATATGGCCAATTATCTTTCAAGAAAATTCTATCTTCTTGAAGATATAAATCTGCTGTATCTTTTCCGAATTTCCAACATTTTCCTTCGGATGGACTAATCCCTAAAATTGGATAAACCATTGACACAGCCGCGTGTGCTCTATCAAGAGAATCTTGTTCAGCTTTTTGTATTCTATACTTTCCAAGTTCATCTTCTAATGGATAATCTTTTTGACCAGATACTTCTAAATTAAACTCTTGCCGCTTATCTTCAAATCTAAATGGATGGATATATTCTACTTTTGATTGAAGCATATATTTAGAAGTCTTTGTATTTTGAGATTTAGTTCTTTTTTCCCAAGTAATTGAACTTAAATAATTTTCTTTTCCAAGGTGCGAATACAATAGTTCTAATAATTTACTATTTTCTCTATCGTCAATTGAACAATAAAATCTACCTTTATGATTAACAAGAGTTTTCATAAGTAATAATCTATCTTGAATCATAGACATCCAACTACTATGTTTATAATTATCCTTATAAAGAAAATCCCCTTCTTTTGTATTATATGGAGGGTCTATATATACAGTCTTTATTTGCTCTTTATATCTGCTTTGAAGTAAATTCAATGCTCCAAAGTTTTCACTGTTTATAAGCACTCCGTCTATCTCTTCA
>CAMZLD010000067.1 GCA_947311635.1 uncultured Flavobacteriaceae bacterium
GTTATAAGAGTTTTTTTTAAATAGACACCTTGCCTTTTCTGTTTTTTTAATTTTATGATCTCTATCAATAATATTAATTTTCAAATAACTGTTTATCGTATAGTTACAATCAAGTCTTTTATCTTTCGTCTAATAGTGAAACGGTCTTACGTCTTTAGACGGACACTATTATATTTCTAATATGACCGCTTCATAAAAAGCCTTATGTATTACACAAATTAGAGCGTAAATAATTTAGTTAGTTGAAAGAAATTAAATACTAAGAAAGAGTTAGCGCTGAATATTTCAATGTGTTTTGCTCTTTTTTCTCCAATGTGATGCTAATTTAAAATAATCGATTTCCTTTTTTGGTTGCATAAATTCTAAAGTTGCATCGTTAAATGCTCTTTGCAGAATATCTTCTATCATAAAATCTTCTTTTACAGTAGCAGGATTATATTTATCTTTTAAAGACAAATCAAACATGCTTGCGGTGGTGTTGTACCAAAATGCTTTCCAGCCACTTCTAACCTCTTTAACTATATCATAAGCCGTTCTACCTGTTTGACGGTGAATGAGCTTGATTAAGATACGCCCTTCGGTTCTAGTTAATTTTTTTAAAGGTTCTGTGAATTTTTTTTCAAGGTATTTCTGAACGCGTTTGGTATAACGTTTTTTTCTTCTTGGTGATTTGATTTTTTTTAATCGCTTCATCAATGATGTATATTTTTGTGTTGCAATCTTTGCATAAGGGTATGCATTGTGTACTTTTCTTCGAAACCACAAATAATAATGTCTTTCTTTATTGGTAGTAAACTTTAATTTTTTAAGAATTTGGATTTCTCGCAAATTAACAGAAGCTGAATCTCCTGATAGGATGATAAAATCACTGTTTAAGATGGAATCTATTTCTTTTTCTACAGGTTGCTGTGCTAGCAATGGAGTTATATATATATATAGGAGTAAAAATAAAACTATGTTTTTCATGTTGACTAACTAAACTAAAACTGTTCCAAAGTTATTGTTTTTTTTAAATAATTGAGAAACTTACAATTATTAACGCTTTTGTTTGCGTTAGGGATAGCAGCGGCATCCCCCGATGCTTATCGGGGATACAGCGAATAGCCCGACATCACCACAGGTGAGGTAACGCCCAAAATAATATTTTCATACTTCTTAAAACTTATGTATTTTTACGGAAATTAGAAACACAATTATGGCAAAAAAATCATTATTAAATAAAAAGTCAATGAACTTTTTAGAAAAATACTTAAACAATGCTGCTCCTACTGGCTACGAATGGAAAGGGCAAGAAATTTGGATGAACTACTTAAAACCTTACGTGGATGAATTTATAACGGATACCTATGGTACAGCTGTGGGTGTGATAAATCCGAAAGCGAAATACAAGGTGGTGATTGAAGGACACGCTGATGAGATTTCTTGGTATGTTAATTACATTTCTGATAATGGTTTATTATATGTTGTTCGAAATGGCGGTAGCGATCATCAGATTGCACCTAGTAAAATTGTAAATATTCATACTAAGAAAGGAATTGTTAAAGGTGTTTTTGGATGGCCTGCCATACACACACGTATGAAAGGTAAAGAGGAACCTCCAAAACCTGATAATATTTTTATTGATTGCGGTTGTACAACGAAAGAAGAAGTTGAAAAATTGGGTGTGCATGTAGGTTGTGTAATTACCTATCCAGATGAGTTTCATATTCTTAACAAAACAAATTTTGTTTGTCGTGCATTAGACAATAGAATGGGTGGTTTTATGATTGCTGAAGTGGCTCGTTTGCTTAAAGAAAATAAAAAGAAACTTCCGTTTGGTCTTTATATTACCAACTCTGTACAGGAAGAAATTGGTTTGCGCGGTGCACAAATGATTGCTGAGCGTATTCAACCTGATGTTGCTATTGTTACAGACGTTACTCATGACACTACTACACCAATGATTAATCAAAAAGTTCAAGGACATTGCGAAATGGGTAAAGGACCTGTAATTGCCTATGCTCCTGCTGTTCAGCAAAAATTACGAGATTTGATTACTGATACGGCAACTTCTAAAAAGATTCCTTTTCAGCGAGCTGCTTTGTCTCGTGCAACGGGGACAGATACAGATGCTTTTGCTTATAGCGGAAGTGGTGTTGCAAGTGCTTTAATCTCTTTACCTTTACGATATATGCATACTACAGTAGAAACCGTACATAAAGAGGATGTTGAAAATGTAATTAGATTGATCTATGAAACACTTCTAAAAATAAAAAGTGGTGAAACATTTAGTTATTTTAAAAAATAACTAAATCACTCTTATTCTACAAACAGCAAATATTTATAGTTGCTGTTTGTAGAATAATCTTTAAAAGTGAATCTATCTTAAAAGAAAACATTCGTTTCTGATTAAAAGATGATACCGTTTCTCTATTAGATTTAATACAAAAGACTTGAGCTAAACCATATAGCAACAGTGTTTTAAATAAGTGTGCTTTTTATAAAAGAAAATAATCTTTAAAAATACTGTTTTTAAGAAACCTACAATTACCTTACATTTAAAATATGCGAATAGATATTATAACTGTTTCTCCGGAATTAATTAAAAGTCCGTTTGAATATTCCATTATGAAACGAGCCATCAATAAAGGTTTGGTAGCTGTACATTTTCATGATTTAAGAACTTTTGCAATCAATAAATATGGTAAAATTGATGATTATCAATTTGGTGGTGGTGCTGGTATGGTACTCATGATTGAACCCATAGAAAAATGCATCAACCTTTTAAAGTCTGAAAGGTTATATGATGAAATAATTTACATGACACCAGACGCACCTACACTAAATCAACAAACGGCTAATACGCTTTCTTTACATAAAAACATCATCATTTTATGTGGGCATTACAAAGGCGTAGACCAACGCGTACGCGATTTATTTATCACAAAAGAAATCTCAATTGGTGATTATGTTTTAAGTGGCGGAGAATTAGGTGCTGCTGTACTTTGTGACAGTATCATTAGGCTAATACCAGGCGTTTTAGGAGATGAAACATCTGCTTTAACAGATTCTTTTCAAGACAACTTACTGGCACCGCCTGTCTATACACGGCCTGCTGACTACAAAGGGGCAAAAGTACCAGAAGTTTTACTTTCTGGAAACTTTCCGAAGATAGAAACTTGGCGTTCAGAAAAGTCTTTAGAGCACACTAAAGCTATACGCCCAGACCTTTTAGATTAAATTTTAATAACATCTTACTAAAGACGTAAGACCGTTTCACTATTAGACGAAAGATAAAAGATTTGATTGTAAATATACGATAAACAGTTATTTGAAAATTAATATTATTGATAGAGATCATAAAATTAAAAAAACAGAAAAGGCAAGGTGTCTATTTAAAAAAACTCTTAGAACTTCTATTAAACATAACTTTTTAGCATTTTTATAAATTTTAATCGGACAACAATATATTTTTTTAAAAAGAAATGTTTGTATTTCAAAAAAAACTGTAAATTTGCAGACTCAAAAACCAACCTCTGACGAAAATCGTGAATGTTGCTTTTTAAAAACCATTAAAATATACAACAATGGATAATTTAGTAAAATTTGTAGAAAACGAATTTGTAACCAAAAAAGAATTTCCAGAATTTGCAGCTGGAGACACAATAACCGTTTACTACGAAATTAAAGAGGGTTCTAAAACAAGAACACAATTTTTTAGAGGTGTAGTTATACAAAGAAGAGGAACAAATAGCACCGAAACATTTACAATTCGTAAAATGTCTGGTACAGTTGGAGTAGAACGTATCTTTCCTGTAAATTTACCAGCACTTCAAAAAATTGAAGTAAATAAAAGAGGTAAAGTACGTAGAGCACGTATTTACTACTTTAGAGAATTAACTGGTAAAAAAGCTAGAATTAAAGAGAGAAGAATGTAATTTCTTTTTTATAAAATATCTAAAGCCTATGAAATATTTTCATAGGCTTTTTTGTTTTCCACAATTGTTGACAAAGTAAGTTTATAAGTTGTTGATAATTAAGTGTTTATTTTTTAGCCATTTCACTATAAATCTTTCTATATTTGAAATAGAAATGTAGATATAGTGCACTATATCTATTTTCTAAAGTTCATGAACATTGCTTTTTAAAACAACATTTTTAAGTAAATCGCCAACGTATTTAGCATGAATAACAAGGTAGGTTTTAAAAAGTTTCAAATTAATAATTACCAAAAAGTAAATTTTATTAAAAAGATACAGAATAAAGTAAGCTATTAATTTGAGTGAAGGAATTTGTAGTTAAACGGTTTTAAGTACATATTTAATAATGTAAAAGTTATTTAGTAGTTTTAACAACAAAGGAATTCGGCAAAAATCCATAAAATAAGAGCAATCTTTTTTATGGATTTTGTTTTTTGAGGAATACCGCTTTTTCAATCATCTTCAAAGCTGTTATTATATTCATAATAAAATAGCTTTTAATTCAATAAAGCATAAAAAATATAGTTATTTATTCTTTTATTTTAGTGAAAATATGAAAATCAAATAGTTATATTTGTACATCAATAAATTCTAAATTAAGATGGCAAAAATTATATACACCAAAACAGACGAAGCACCTGCGCTTGCAACCGCTTCTTTTTTACCTATTGTAAAAGCATTTACAAAACAAGCTAACATTGAGATTGAAACCAAAGATATTTCTTTAGCCGCTAGAATTTTAGCTGCTTTTCCAGATTTTCTTACAGAACAACAGCAGGTTGAAGATGCTTTATCACAATTAGGTGTATTAGTAAAACAAGCAGATGCTAATATTATTAAACTACCCAATATTAGTGCTTCTGTTCCTCAGTTAAAAGCTGCCATTGAAGAACTTCAAAATATTGGGTATAAATTACCTAATTACCCAGATGAACCAACAACTGATTCAGAAAAAAAAATCAGAGCACGTTATAATAAAATAAAAGGATCTGCTGTTAACCCTGTGCTTAGAGAAGGTAACTCTGACCGCCGTGCGCCTAAAGCTGTAAAAAACTATGCTAAAGCAAACCCACATAGCATGGGTGTTTGGTCTAACAACTCTAAAACACATGTTGCTACCATGGAGCATGGCGACTTTTTTCATAATGAAAAATCTTTAACGCTTGCAAAACCAACCAATATTCGCATAGAATTTGTTGATGCTCATGGTAATAAAACCATTTTAAAAGAGAAACTTGCACTCTTAAAAGGAGAAATTATTGACGCAACAGTCCTGAGTAAAAAAGCTTTATTGACGTTCTTAGAAACCCAAATACAAGATGCAAAAAACAAAAACATATTGCTCTCTTTGCATTTAAAAGCGACCATGATGAAAGTTAGCGATCCAATTATTTTTGGTCATGCAGTACGAGTATTTTTTAAAAATGTTTTTGAAAAACACCAAGACACTTTTGATCAAATTGGTGTAAATGTTAATAATGGCTTCGGAAACTTATTAAGTAACCTCGAAGAACTGCCTTCAGAAAAACGTAAAGAAATTGAAGCTGATATAAAAACAGCTTTTGAAAACGGACCAGATCTTGCCATGGTTAATAGCGATAAAGGCATTACCAATCTACATGTACCAAGTGATGTTATTATTGATGCTTCTATGCCAGCTATGATTCGAAATTCTGGACAAATGTGGAATAAAGAAGGAAAATCACAAGATACCAAAGCAATTATTCCAGACAGTAGCTATGCTGGTATTTACACAGCAACGCTTGATTTCTGTAAAGAACATGGTGCTTTTGATCCAACCACAATGGGTACCGTATCTAATGTTGGCTTAATGGCTCAAAAAGCAGAAGAATACGGATCGCATGATAAAACTTTTGAAATAAAAGCTACTGGAAAAGTATATGTAATTGATGAAAACAACGATATTCTTATTGTACATCATGTAGAAGAAGGTGATATCTGGCGCATGTGTCAGGCAAAAGATTTACCAATTCAAGATTGGATTAAATTAGCTGTAACAAGAGCAAAAGCCTCTGGAACGCCTGCCGTATTTTGGTTAGATAAAAATAGAGCGCATGATGCAGAACTCATAAATAAAATAAACACCTATTTACCAACACACAATACAACAGGATTAGATATTCGTATTTTACCTCCTCTTGAAGCAACTAAATTTACGTTAGAAAGAGTAAAGGCAGGTAAAGATACCATCTCTGTATCAGGAAACGTATTGCGAGATTATTTAACAGACCTCTTCCCTATCTTAGAATTAGGTACAAGTGCTAAAATGCTTTCAATCGTACCATTAATGAATGGTGGTGGATTGTTTGAAACAGGTGCTGGAGGATCGGCTCCTAAACACGTGCAACAATTACTAAATGAAAATCATTTGCGTTGGGATTCTTTAGGCGAATTTTTAGCACTAGCGGTATCGTTAGACCATCTGGGCGAAAAATTCAACAATAAAAAAGCACAACTTTTAGCTGAAGCGCTAGATGATGCTACAGATAAATTGTTAGCAAACAAAAAAGGACCATCTAGAAAAGTGGGCGAAATTGATAATCGTGGTAGCCACTTTTATATAGCAAAATTTTGGGCAGAAGCTTTGGCAAACCAAACGCAAGACAAGGATTTACAACAAACATTTAAAAAAGTATTTCAAGAGCTAACAGCTAATGAAAATAAGATTATCAACGATTTAAATGCTATCCAAGGAAAACCAACATCTATTGGTGGGTATTATGAACCAAAAGAAGCTTTAATGAATAGCGTTATGCGACCAAACAATACATTTAATAGTATTATAGAAAGTATCTAGAAATTTGTTATGAGTTTCATCAAAACTACTGAGCAGGATTCACATTACAATCATTTAGAAAAAATGACTGCTAATGAATTGCTTGTAGCGATAAATCAAGAAGACCAAACGGTACCTTTAGCAGTTGCAAAAGTACTTCCGAAAATAGAAAAATTGGTCACTCAAATTGTTGAAAAACTACAAAACGGTGGAAGATTATTCTATTTAGGCTCTGGTACCAGTGGTAGACTTGGTATTTTAGATGCAAGTGAATGTCCTCCTACTTTTGGGGTCTCTCATGATTTAGTGGTTGGACTCATTGCAGGTGGTGATAAAGCCATTAGAAAAGCTGTAGAATTTGCAGAAGATTCAACAACTCAAGGCTGGAAAGACCTAGAAGCTTTCGCAATTACTAAAAAAGATATCGTGATAGGCATTGCAGCTTCTGGCACAACACCTTATGTAATTGGTGCGCTAGCACAATGTAACAAACACCAAATTATAACGGGCTGCATCACATGTAATCAAGGTAGTCCTTTGGCTTTAACTGCAAAATTTCCGATAGAAGTTGTCGTTGGCCCTGAGTTTGTCACAGGAAGTTCTCGAATGAAAGCTGGTACAGCTCAAAAACTGGTACTCAATATGATTTCTACCGCTAGCATGATTCTGCTAGGAAAAGTAAAAGGAAATAAAATGGTCGATATGCAACTAAGCAACGATAAACTTGTTGATAGGGGTACCAAAATGTTGGTAAAAGAACTACATATTGACTATCAATTGGCAAAGCAATTATTAAAACAACACCAAAGTGTAAGAGCTGCAATAAAAGCTTTTAAAAATGACTAAAGAAAAACCAACCATTGCAAAAGGGATTCAGCTATTAGCTATGGCCTTACCTTTACTGTTTTTAGGACCAACGGTTTTTAATATGGCTCTAAAAAATAAAGAGCATCCTTTGTTTATACCCGTTCTAATCGTTGCTATTTTACTACTCATTACTGCTGTTTATGTAGCAGTAAAAGGTTTAAGAACTATCATGAAAGCCCTTTTTGAAGAAGAATGAAACTACCAGCTCGACTTCATAAAATTGTACATTGGGAGTACTGGCCTTCATACTTATTTTACATACCAATTCTGCCGTATTACTTTTTTAAAGCCTTGCAAGCTAAAAGTTTTACATTTTTTTTAGCCACCAATCCTGCTATAAAATTTTCTGGTCATGGTAGTGAGTCTAAGTTTGCGGTAATGCAATTAATCCCTAAAGAATTGCAACCAAAAACAATATTAATTCAAGCTGGAGAAAAAATTTCTTTTATACAAACGAAACTACAAAAAGCAGCTATTTCATATCCCCTAATAGCGAAACCAGATATTGGCTTTAGAGGTTTATTAGTAGAAAAAATAGCTACTGAAAAACAATTACAAAAATACCTTCAAAATAAAGATATTGCTATTCTTTTACAAGAATTTTTAGACTATAAATATGAATGTGGCATATTTTATAGCTGTATGCCAGGAGAAAAGAAAGGACAAATAACATCTGTTACGTTAAAAAAATTTTTAACTATTACGGGGAATGGAAAGGACACCGTAGCTACACTTATCAAAAAACACGATAGAGCTTATTTATATTTTTCGTTGTTTGATAAAATACATGCTAAAAAAATGTATACTATTCCTAAAAAAGGTGAACGAATAAAACTTTCTGCTATCGGAAACCATTCTAAAGGAAGTCAGTTTATCAACGGAAATCATTTAATTACAAATGAACTAGAAGCCTCTTTTGACAGAATAAAACAAGAAATTAACGGTTGGTATTATGGGCGATTTGACATTAAATACAACGATTTTAAAGATGTTGAACAAGGCAAAAATTTTAAAATTATAGAGCTTAATGGCTTACTTGCAGAACCAACACATATCTATGATGCAGAACATCAAGATGCTGGTTATTTTACGGCTTTAAAAACCATACAAAAACATTGGAAACTGGTCAATCAAATTGCTAGAAAAAACCATTCACTTGGTATTCCCTACCCTAGTTTTAAAGCGTATCGATTGGAAGCTAAATGGCTTAAAAACTACGCAAGAAAGATTACGCTATTGGCTTCAAAAAATTAATTTGCAATACGTTTTTTTGGTGTGGTAGGATTAAATCCAAAATCTTCATCGGGCAAGTCAATACCCAAATGCGAAATAATATACCCAATACTTGCATAATGATGAATGGCATGACTATGTGCTTGTATTAAAGCACTAGCAAGTGTGTAATTATAGGTTAAAAAACCCAAGCCTAAATCGTCTGTAACTTCAACAATAGTGTTAAAGTCTAAATCTTTAATACTATTTAACTGATTTGAAATTTTATTAAAATAAGCAATTCCTTCTTTTCTACTTTGTTCTACTAAAACATTTCGTTTACGCAAAGACAAATCAACTTTTTTAGTTTCTAAACCATCAAAAATACAATCAAAAACATCTAAAATATGCCGAATATGACCGCCTATACTAGAATGGTAAGGCGCCGCAGATGTATCTGTATAATCATTATTAGAAATTAGTTCTAAAAGTTTAACGCCGCGTTCTAAATTTTTCTGAATTGCTAAAATCATAGATGGTAGATATTATAATTTCTTCTGTTGTAAAGATAACAGAAAATTACAGAACGAATAACGTTTTTTAAGGCAATTAATCAACAAAGAAATTCACAATTTATTTTTTTTTGGCACGGTCATTGAAAATATACCACCAAAGCGGAAGCCGAAAAGCTAAAAGAGTAGGCATCACCCTAAAACCATATATTATGAAAAAAGGGATACTAGCATTTATTGCACTGATCATGATGGTTTCTACAGTAGAAGCCAACGACGGCAGAAAATCAAACTGGAAAAAGGGTCATTATCAAAGAGAGAAAACCATATCTTTCAATGAACGAGGCGTTAACTTCTATATTTTTCCGAATGGAGAGTTTGATTTTAACACACACAATTCTTATGGGTCTACCTATTATGATCGCAACGGAAGACGTACAAAATCACGTAGACACACTCAAAGAGGCGTTCGAATTGAGCGAGATTACAGAGGAAGAATTAGACGTATTGGTAATGTGTTTATCAATTACAATTTTAGAAACCAAGTGTCTCGTATTGGAAGCATTTTTATAGATTATAGATACGGTGATTTAAAACGTATTGGTAACATGAAAATTATTCGTCATCCTTACAGACATTTAGTAAAATATATTGGTAAAGTAAAACGTTACAGACATGGACACCATGATGATGATGATGATGAATACGGTGATGACGATTGGTATGATTATGATGATGACATCTTTTATGATGATGATTTTTACGATGACTATGAAGATTATGATGAAGATGATAATTACTATTACTACAGAGCTAAAGGAACTCCAAAAAAAGGGAAAGCAAAGCTCTTAAAACGTAAAAAAGGAAATTGGAAATCTTTAAGTGATAAGAAAAAAGATAAATGGAAATCTTTCAAAAAGAAGTCTAAAAGAAAACATGACGACTAAATAAATTAAAATCCGCTGATTGCATCAGCGGATTTTTTTTAATCTATTTTAATAAACTTAGAAAGTACTGCATTAATATCTTCAGATATATGAAGCTTTACAACCAAAACACTATAAATAAGTCCAAGCAAACAACTTTTAAGTGCTATATTGATTAAGGGGTGAAATGAAAAATCCCAAAAGTAAAAAGCAAAAAATAGCAGGACTATTATAACCAACAACAAACCTGTTTTATTGGTAAAAGGCAAGATTCCGAATTTGTAATGTACATACCAAACTTTAATAGTATTATACAGTAGAATAACAACTAATGTTGCTAATGCAGCACCATTTATTCCGAAGGAATTAATAAAATATCGGTTTAAAACAATCAACATTATAGACATGCTTATAGCGTAAGGCAATAGTATTTTATAATACTTAGAATTAGCTATTATAGCGCCATTATTACCAATAAACATATGGTATAATTTCACGATTGATATCATTAAAACCACCAAAATTCCACCTGCATATTTACTAGGTATAAGTTTATATAATTCAGCTATATTTGCATTAATTAACAAAAATATAAAACCCGAAACCAACAACAAATTTATCGAACTCCGTTTGTACAACGATGCCACTTCTACCATATTATTTTCATTAATAGCCTTTGCTGTTAAGGGTTGTAAAATATGAGACATCGCTCTTCCCGGTGCTTCAATAACAGAACCAATATACACTGCAACCGCATAATACGCCGTTTGTGCAATAGCTTTTTGCTGCGGAATCATAAACTTATCAATATCCAACACAATGCTTCCTGCAGATCCTGCTAAAATAATAAAAGCCGCATATTTTAAAATTTCTTTATAATTTTTTGGAAGCTGAAAGCTAAACTTTGGAAGGTATAAAGAAAACGCATACAGCATCATGATCAACATACGCACAAAATACATGGCTGTTAAATAATAGATAAAATGTGCTATCGGAATAAAATTAAAATAAACTGCAAAAAGCAATAACATAACCACTACTCTATTGTACAGCTCTTTCATTAGATTTCCAAAAACTGACTGCATTTGTACTTTAGACCAAGCATAAAATATTTCGAAATAAGCTGTAAAAAGGGCTACTAAAAAAATAACAAAAGTGTAATTTTTAATGATTGAGTTTTTTAATGAAAGGTAATTTGAAATGCTTTCGTAAAATATATTTCCAACAAAAGCCATGGGTATTGCAATAAATAATGGCAAAAATAACATAGCATTTAAAAAGTTATCTCGCTCTATTTTTGTGTTGTACGATGAGAAAAACTTAACAATAGTATACTGTACCCCAAAAGCTGTTAAAGGCATTAATATATTTGCAGTCGATAATAAATAAGTAACCAAACCATAATATTCATCAGTTAAAAAACGAGTGTACAAAAACAATGCATTAATACCACCAATTGCAAATGCAACATATATAATAATGGTATTTTTTAATGATTGCTTAAATACAATGCCCATAAACTAATTAATTAATGTTACAATTTCTTGATGTATTTTTTCTCCAACATTGTCACCATACAAAGCTACTGAAAAATCTAAGTCGTTTTTTTTATAAGTTTTATATGCTTTAATAATAGCTATAGCATTTGCACCAACTAAGTTTGCAAATTTATGATCTATAAGCTCAACCCATTCGGTTTCTGCTCTCGCAATAATGGCAAACTTTTTACAAAAAAAAGCTTCTTTTTGTAAACCGCCACTATCTGTAATGACCAGACTACAGTTTTTAAGTAAAGCCAGCATATCAAAATACCCAACCGGATCTATAAAGGTTAAATTATATTGCAGCTGGTGTTTTTCTAAGGCTTTTTTGGTTCTAGGATGCAAAGGCATAATAACCTGCGTTTCTTTTGTGATTTCTTGTAAAGCATCAAAAATTGCTTTTAGATTTTCTAAGGTATCTGTATTGTCTTGTCGATGAATAGTTGCTAAAATAAAAGTGTTTTCTGTTAACTTTAAATCCTGAAGAATATTCGATTTTTCTTCTGAAAAGCGACTGTAATAATCAACTGCGTCATTCATAATGTCACCACTATTTACAATACAAGCATTACTTTTGGTCTTTGCTTCTTGCAAAAGATTATTAATGGCTGTTTGCGAAGGACAAAGTAATAAATCTGACAAAGCATCTGTTGCAATTCTATTTCGTTCTTCTGGCATTTCTAAATTAAAGGAACGTAAACCTGCTTCTACATGAATCAATTTAACTCCTTTTTTATCTGCAGAAATTGCTCCTGCCAACGTAGAGTTGGTATCTCCATAAACCAATAATGCAGCAGGTTTTTCTATTTCAATAACCTTGATTATTTTTTGAACCATTAGATGTATCATTTCTGTTCTTGGCATGCTATGAATTTCAAAATGATAATCAGGTTTCTGTATACTCATTTCTTCAAAAAAAACGGCACTCATGTTGGTGTCAAAATGCTGCCCCGTATGAAGAATTACTTCTTTAAAAACATCCTTTTCCTTAAATATTCTACTTAAAACTGCTGCTTTTACAAACTGCGGTCGCGCCCCAACAATGGTTAATATTTTTTTCATAACACCGTTGCTTTAATAATTTTAGAAAGCTGCTTTGTCAATGTTTTTCTATGAAATTTTTCAACATCCATCAATTTAACAGTCAGGGTATCCTCTTTATAACTTTGGTAATATTTTAAAATTGTCTTTTTTAATGTAATTGCATCATTAAAATCAATAGCAACACCAGTATTGGTGTTTTTTAAAATCACTGCGGCATCACCTTTACTTGGCGCTATGGCAAGAATGGGTCTATTTGAAACTAAATATTCAAATATTTTTCCTGTTACAATACCTGCTGCATTTTTTACTTGTGGCACTAACAACAACAATACTTGTGCTTGTTTTTGCAATGTAACTGCTTTTTTGTGCGCTATATAAGGTGTTAATTTTAAGTAATTATTCAAGCCCGTAGATTCAATATTTTTTAATGTTGTTTCTGAAACATTTCCTACCAAATGAATTTGCAAATCATTCGCGAAATAAGGATGCTCTAAAATAATTTCTTGCAATACGTTCCAAAGAATTTTTGGGTCACTCTGCGTAGGAATTAAACCAATATGTGTTAAAGAAAATTTGGTATCTAAAGGACTTTGATTGGTTTGCAAGACCTCATCATCATAACCATTGGTGATAACATCAACATGTACATTATATTTTTGAAATTCGGTGGCTATGGCATTACTTACGGTAATTACACGGTCTGCTGTTTTTAAAATGGTGGTTTCTAACTTTTTAATTTTTTGCTGTGTTTTTAAACTAAGGTTTAGCGTTTCATTATAAAATAAGTTAGCCATAGGATCTCTAAAATCTGCAATCCATTTGACACCTAATTGTTTTTTTAGTTGCATTGCAATTAAATGCATACTGTGTGGCGGACCCGTACTAATAATACAATCAACAGGGTGCTCTTTTAAGTATTTAGTTAAGTAATTAACAGAAGGTTTAATCCAAAATTTACGTGCATCTGGTATAAAATAATTACCTCGAATATATTGCATTGTTTTTTGAATAAAACTAGGATTGTTAGTTACTGTTGAAGTTGCTACTTTGTCAGTTTTCAAAAAACGGTTGGGCTCTAAAATAGGTTGTTTTAAGATTGTGATCCCCTTCGGAATTTCATTAACAAGTGTTACATCTTCAACTTCATAGTTTGCATTTTCTACTGTATACACAACAGGAGCTATTCCAAAATCTTGCAAGTATTTTACAAACTTCAACCAGCGCTGAACACCACTACCACCTGCAGGCGGCCAATAATATGTAATTATTAAAACTTTCAATTTTTTAAATTATCATATAATTTTAATAAGCTCTTTGAAGTGACAGACCAATTAAATTGTTCTTTGACAAAGCGTTCTCCATTTTTACCAAATTCTATACACATATCTTCATCGTTATACAGCAATAAGACTTTGTTTACAAAATCATGATAATTTTTATCTTCATGAACTAAACCTGCTTGGATTTTTTTAACCAATTCTTTTTGCGCAGTAGCATTGCTAACTAAAAGTGGTTTTGCAAAACTCATATATTGAAACAATTTATTTGCATACGCTACATCATGATGAATATTTCGATTCAATGGCGAGATACAAATGTTACTTGCCACAATATACGACGGAAATAACAATACATCTTGCCAACCTTCAAAATCAACAAAAGCTTCTAGATTTAATTTAAAAACTTGTTTCTTTAATATCGCATCTGTTGAATTTTTACCTACAATAACTAACTTTATATTTGGTATTTTTTTCTTCAAATCTGTAATCGCGTCAATTGCTGTAGGCAACCCTCTACGCAGTCCTGTATCGCCAAGATAAAGAATTACAAAATTATTTTTGTAACGTTCTATTATCGTTTTTTTTATTATTGCATCTTGGTAAAATTTAGGCAATACTGTGTTTGGCACTAAATGAATTTTGTGCTTCTCTATTTTTGTTCTATCTAAAACTTCATCTACAAAAGCTTGAGATACTGTAACTATTTTTGTTGCTTTTTTAATAAATTCCTCTTCTTTTACTTGCCATTTTTTTGGAGAAATAAGATATTTACCTGGAAACTTATTTAAATGTGGATAAAACTTCATGATCTCTGGTATATTATCATGCAAATCTAATACTGTTGGTAGTTTTAATTTTTTATTCGCTTTAAAAACAGCGCCAGCAATTCGCATATCATGAATATGAATTGCCTCAATTTTATATGTTTTAAGAAAATGCTTAATTTTTTTTTGCATTATATACAAATAGTAAGGTATCGTATACGCCAATGCAGAAAACTTATAGTTTATTGTATTGGTTTTATACCTACAAACCCGAATGCCATTTATAATTTCATCTGAAGGCTGATTTCCATAATTTAAACAAAACAAAAATACATCATGCCCTGCATTAATTAACGCTACTGCTTCATTTTCTACACGCGGGTCTGGTGGAAACGTATAGTCTAAAATCATTCCTATTTTCATACATCGGTACTCTTTTCAGCATAAACAGCATAATATCTAGGTGTGTATCTTCTTAATATGGGGCGGAAACCTATTTGATGCGATGGACTTATCCATTTTTCTCTTTCAAGAATTTTCCAATTAGATTTTTCAAGTAACCAATCAAACTGCCAATCTTCAAACTCATGATAGTGCCTATCCCACATATCTGTATTACTCCTATAAGCTTTTGCAAACCACAAATTTAATGGTATGGTAGCTATTAACTTATAGGTGTTAATCTCTCTTAATACATTAAAAGGAGCAATTAAATGTTCAAAAATTTCAAATGCAGTGACGGCATCTACTTTATAGTTTTTTACTATTTCTGGTAATATATCAAGGTCTTCTCCGTTGGTATTAAATACTGTGTAACCATTTTTTTCCATAACTTCTGTAAAAGGGTTTCTAACACCCAAATCAAGTATTGTAGCTGGTGCTGGTAGTACTTTTTGCAAAAAAAGTAGTGTGTTGGCAAATCTTTTTGTTGGATATTTATAACTCATTACTTCTTCTTTTCTATAAAAAACCAACCTATTGGTATCAAAAACAATAATACATAAGACAGTAGCGTAATAGTACTTCCTGTTTTTATGACTTGTGGCTCAAATTTAAATTCAATTGTATGCTTTCCTTTTGGTAGTTGGATGGCTCGCAACACATAATTCACTCTAAAATGTGGTGTTGGTTTACCATCAACGTAAGCATTCCAACCATTTTTATAATAAATTTCAGAAAAAACAGCCACCTGAGGTTTGGTACTATTAGATTGATATACTAATTTATTAGGGCTGTAACTTTGCAATGAAATTGCTGCTAAAGAATCTTTCGAAATTTTGAAATCTATTGGTGTCTTAGCATCCTTTAAAAAGACAGCTGTTGTTTTGGTATCTATCGTTTTTAATGCACCAATTTCTTTATCTGCACGATCTACAACCAATATTTTTTCTATAAACCAAGCATTGCCATTTGCCTTTGTATTTTTAACAACTACCAGTCGCCCAAGACTGTCTCTTTGCATGCTATACTTTACATTAAGCATGTCAAGTACCTGCTGGTTATTCTTTTCTATATGATAATCATACAACTCTTGGTAGCGTTTCATTTTAACAGCACTATAACCGCCAATTGATTTGTGAAAATAAGAAGTGCCGCCATCATTCATCACATTAGCAAGTGTATTATGCACTCTGTAATGTGATGTATCTTTTAAGATCTGAGTGTCTAAAGCATTTTTCTGAAATGGCTTTTCTACCTTTCTTGCAGCCACAAAGTGTGCATCATTTACATACCGTCTATCTACACCAACCAAATCAAATACAATTAAAGCAGCTAATATAACAGTAAGTAGTAATTTGCTTAATTTTTCTTTTAAGAATAACCATATAGAAGCACTTGCAACTAAAAGTAATAGTAAAGACCGCAGGCTATCACCAAAAAGAAGTGACTTTCTATCTGCGGTTATCGCGTCTAAATATCCATGCAAGTTAGCTTCTGACAATTGGGTGTCTAACTGTAAATCTGTAGGTGTTTCAAAAGTAAAAAGTCCCGTTCCTGCCACCGTAAAAAGCAATGCAAGCCCTACAATACTAAAAAATGCATATTTAAAGGCTTTAAATTTAACTTCGGAAGAAATCTGATTAGAAAACAACTCCTTTAATCCTAAAACAGCCAATAATGGTATGGCAAGTTCTGCCAACACCTGAATGGAAGAAACTGCTCTAAATTTGTTATACAACGGAACATAATCTATAAAGAAATTTGTGAGTATTGAAAAGTTTTTTCCCCAGCTTAATAGTAATGCGAAGATAACGGTTGCAAGCAACCATTTTTTTAATTTTCCTTGTACCAAAAAGGCTGCCAACACAAATAAAAATAGTAAAATAGCGCCAATATATGCTGGTGCAGCAACAATAGGTTGGTCGCCCCAATACATGGATGAAATTTGATAAATATAATTGGCATTGTCTTCTGGCAATCCTTTTTGAACAGCTTCTTGTAAAAATTGCATCAATTCACTTTCTTCACCTACATCTTCATGAGAGGTACCTCCCATAAACCTAGGAATCATCCAATTAAATGTTTCTAATTTTCCGTAACTAAACTGGGTTATATATGCTTTACTTAAACCACTTGATTTTTCTAATGGTTTACCGTTTGAAGCTATTGTTAATTCACTTTTACTACGCGTACTTTGGTTGGCGTATTCTGCTGTTGCCATTAATCTTGTGGCATTCACCCCAAGTGCTAAAACTACTGCAATTACTAAAATTGCTAGTTGCTTACCAAAAGTTTTTAGTTGCTTTGTTTTAAATGCATCTAGTAGAAAAACAATACCAAGAATAGCAACCATAAAAAACAAATAGTAAGTCATTTGCAGGTGATTTGCATACAATTCTAATGCCATGGCAACTGCGGTGAGTAAAAAACCTATTAAGTATTTGTTTTGAAAAACAAGTAATATCCCAGCCAAAACCATAGGCATATAAGCAATGGCATGTGCTTTTCCGTTATGTCCTACGCCAAGAATGATGATAAAATAGGTAGAAAAACCAAAGGCTAAAGCACCTAAAACACCCAATTTCCATTCAACTTTTAAAACCGTAAGTAATATAAAAAAACCTATGAAATATAAAAATAAATAATCTGCAGGTCGTGGTAAAAATCGTAATAAGCTATCTAGTTTTCCTATATAATTATGTGGGTAATAGGCACTTATTTGATAGGCTGGCATGCCGCCAAAAGCAGCATCTGTCCAATAAGGCTCTTGATCTTTATGTGCTTTTCTATAATCTACAATTTCTTTAGACATACCAATGTGCTGTTGAATGTCTGATTGTTGTATTTTCTTCCCTTCTAAAACAGGTGAAAAATAAGCAACGGAAACCACAGTAAAAATAAGTAATGCTATAAGGTAATGCAGGATTTTTTTAATATTCATATCAATATGTTATTCGTCTACTTCTTCAAAATCAACATATTCTCCTACACCGTCTTTTGCAACCGTATTGTTTTTATTGGGCGCTTTGTCAATCACCGTTTGACCAACTTTGGTGGTTTCTTGATTAGAATTAGCTTGTTGCGATCGTACTTTTTGCTCTACATTATGCATCATTTTTTTAATAAAAAAAGGAAATAAAAATTTCATCAACAGTCTAAAACCATAAAAAATGATAAGAACAGTAAAAATAAATTTCATAGTATTGTATTAATTATTTTAGTCAAAAATAGCAATTTGAGTTTACTTAAATCGTTAAAGAATTATAAAATATTATATTTACACTCGCAATAGCACATTTTATGAAAAAAATTACAATACTAATTTGCCTTTATTTGTTTTCTTTATCAGCAAATGCACAGTATACAGATGTTATCAACTCTAAACGTCCAGGTTTTTCTGAAAGCCCTTATGGTGTTGGCACAGATGTACTTCAGTTTGAGGGCGGTCTATTTTACAGCAAACGGAAATTACAACAAAACTTTGACACGAAAGGTTTTGGAACCGAAGTCTTTGTGCGCTACGGAAAATTTTTAGAAAAATTAGAAGTAAACTTAGATCTGGCCTTCGAAAAACAAGAAACAATTACCAATAACTTACTTTTATTTAATGGTAATTATAGAAGCGCTGGGTTAAGTAGGCTTACTATTGGCGCAAAATATTTGGTATACAATCAAAAATATGCTGACAAATCTAAAGAAATAAGAAGTTGGAAAAAAAGAACGTCTTTCGACAAAAAACGTTTAATCCCATCAGTTGGTGTTGCTATTGGATTAAACACTAATTTTTTAGGTGAAAATTTTAAACGTGATGGCATGTCTTTAAAGGCAGCTATATTGCTTCAAAATGATTTTACAAATCGTTTTATCTTAATAACAAATATCTACGGAAACCACTTTGGAAAACCGTATAAAGAATACGGATACATTGCCACAGTTACTTATGCTGTCACACCAAACTGGTCAATTTTTGCAGAAAATCAAGGCATCTTTAAAAATACCGCCAATGAATTTCAAATTGGTGGCGGAGCTGCCTATTTGTTTTCTAAAGATTTACAATTAGACGCTTCTCTTCGAACAAATTTAGTTGGAGATGTAAATACTTTATTTGCTGGTATTGGAGCCTCATGGCGTATGGATAAACATGAAGATAAGGTGATTAAAAAAGAAACACATAAAGCATCTAAAGGAAAAAAATCTGGCAATGTTTTTTCTAGACTCTTTGGGAAAAAGAAAAAGAAATCAAGAAAAAGAAAGAAACGTAGAAAGAAGAAAAAGAAATGATTACACTAAAAGAAATGAAATCAAAAAGCGAAATGAGACAGTTTGTCAAATTTCCTTTTAGCTTATACAAAGGCAGTAAATATTGGATTCCGCCAATAATTAACGATGAAATCACAAGTTTCGATAAAAAAGAGAATCCTGTTTTTGATCATGCAGAAGCACGTTTTTTTGTCGCTATTCGCGACAAAAAAATAGTTGGCAGAATTGCGGCTATTATTAATTGGACAGAAGTCAACCAACAAAAACTCAAAAAAATGCGCTTTGGTTGGTTTGATTTTATAGATGATAAAGAAGTTTCCAAAACACTACTAAACAAGGTTATAGCAATTGGCAAAGAAAAACAACTTGAATTTATTGAAGGTCCTGTTGGATTTTCTAATTTAGACAAAACTGGTGTTTTAATAGAAGGTTTTGATGTATTAGGCACCATGATAACCTGGTACAACCATCCATATTACAAAGATCATTTAGAGCAGCTTGGCTATAAAAAAGAAAAAGAATGGATAGAAAGTTCTTTTTTGGTAAAAGATATCAAAGCAGAAAACTTTACAAGAATGTCTAATTTGATTCAGAAAAGATACAAACTAAAATCACTAACTTTTACAAAAACCAAAGATGTTTTACCATACATAGATGCTATGTTTGCACTTTTTAATGAATCATACAAAAAGCTTTCATCTTTTGTGCCAATAAGCGAAACACAAGTAGCTTATATGAAGAAAAAGTTTATTAAATATATACATCCAGAATTTATAAAATTTGTGGCAGATGAAAATGATAATCTTGTAGCTTTTGCCATCACCATGCCTTCTTTTTCAAAAGCACTACAAAAAGCAAACGGAAAACTGTTTCCGATGGGATTGTTTTATTTATTACAAGCACAAAAAAACGCAACCGATGTGGTGTTTTACTTAATAGGTATACATCCAAAATACCACAACAAAGGGGTTAATGTAATTATCTTTGATGAGTATTATAAAACGTATAATAAATTAGGTATTACACGCTGCATTAGAACACCAGAATTAGAAGATAACAAAGCAATACAAGCGTTATGGCGAAATTTTAATCCTAAAATTACCAAACGTAGACGTACCTATAAAAAGGACATTTAAGCATGCAATTATTCTACAACACAAGCATCTCTAAAAATGACACTTCCTTTACATTTGATAAAATAGAGAGTAGACATATTATTAAGGTACTTCGAAAAAAAGAAGGCGATTTAATAAAAATCACCAATGGAAATGGACTTCTTTTTCTTGCCACCATTACTTTAGCAAGCGACAAACATTGTACGGTAAAGATTTTAGATATAGAGTTTAAAGAAAAAATACGTAAATACAACATTCACATTGCCATTGCGCCTACAAAAAATAACGACCGCATGGAATGGTTTTTAGAAAAATGTACCGAAATAGGAATTGATGAAATTACACCGTTATTGTGTGAGCATTCCGAAAGAAAAGTCATAAAACCAGAGCGTTTTGAAAAAATTATCTTAACCGCTGCCAAACAGTCCTTACAATTTCATCTTCCGAAGTTAAACCCATTTACAAAATTTAGCAAATTTATAAAGCAAGAACAAGTTGGTTTAAAATGCATTGCACATTGCGAAAAAAGTGCTAAAGAAGCATTTCAAGAAACCGTTGTAAAAAACAAAGAAATCACCATATTAATAGGACCAGAAGGCGATTTTTCTTTAAATGAAATTGAGCAAGCCTTGCAACATTCATATATTGCTGTATCTTTGGGACAAAGTAGATTACGTACAGAAACAGCAGGCATTGTTGCTTGTCATACTGTAGCTTTAATGAATGCCTAAACATGTTTAAAAAATTATTCTTTTTTATTTTATTTTGTCTTCTTATTTCCTTCGGAAATGCACAAGAAATCGCCAAACTTAAATACCATGGCGGTGGAGATTGGTATGCCAATCCAACAGCATTAAAAAATTTGGTCAATTTTTGCAATACCAATATTCATACAAAACTATTAAAAGAAACTCCTTCTGTAGAAATTAACAGCACAGATTTATTTAATTATCCTATTGTTTTTATGACAGGGCACGGAAATGTTTTTTTTACAGCAGAAGATGTAGAAAATTTAAGAACCTATCTTATTTCTGGTGGTTTTTTACATGTATCTGACAACTACGGAATTGACAAATACATTCGTAGAGAGTTAAAAAAAGTATTTCCGAAGGAATCATTTCAAGAAATTCCGTACAAACACCCTATCTATCACCAAACTTTTCAGTTTGAAAACGGAGTGCCAAAAATTCATGAGCACGATGGAAAAAAACCACAAGGTTTTGGCATTTTTTACAAAGGGCGCTTGGTATGCTACTATGATTATGAAAGTGATTTAAATGATGGTTGGGAAGATCAAGAAGTACACAACGACACACAAGAAATAAGAACGAAAGCATTAAAAATGGGTGCTAATATTATTGAATATGTTTTTAGTAATTAATTTTACAGAGCCCATAGATGCTTTAAAAATAAACTTTGACAGCAACGGATTGTGGGCACTTAATATTAGTCTAGCAATCATTATGTTTGGTGTTTCTTTAAACATCCATATTGATGATTTTAAGCGTTTATTTAAAAGCCCAAAAATTGTTTTAACAGGAATTTTTTCTCAATTTGTATTATTTCCTGCCCTTACTTTTGCTTTGGTTTACTTTTTAGAGCCTACACCAAGCATTGCTTTAGGCATGTTTATGGTTGCCGCTTGCCCAGGCGGAAATGTTTCTAATTTTATGACACAAATGGCGGGTGGTAATGCAGCACTATCTGTAAGTTTAACGGCTTTTGCAACCCTAGTTGCTGTGATAATGACACCAATCAATTTTGAGTTTTGGAGTAATTTATATCCACCAACAAAGCGTATTTTAGAAACTGTTGCTCTCAACCCCTATGAATTGGTAAAATTAGTTTTTCTAATTTTAGGCATTCCGTTAGTAATTGGTATGCTTATTAGACATTTTAAACCTGTTTTAGCAAAAAAAATGGTGGTTTATCTAAGACCCATTTCAATACTAATTTTTGTTTGCTTTATTGTCATTGCTTTTTTACAAAATTGGAGCATCTTTACAGAACATATCCACCATGTTTCTTATTTAGTAATCTTACATAACATATTGGCATATATAGCAGGTTTTTATTTTGCAAAATCTTTAGGTTTTTCAAAACAAATTCAAAAAACTTTAGCCATAGAAACGGGTATTCAAAATTCTGGTTTGGGTCTTTTATTGGTATTTGCTTTTTTTGATGGTTTGGGTGGTATGGCATTGTTGGTTGCCTTTTGGGGTATTTGGGATATATTATCTGGATTGTTACTAGCTAGCTATTGGGCAAAAAAACAACAACATGAAAAAAATTTGGTATAAAATTATACAATGGTACATGCGTACCGGCTTGTATTTTTACTATCAAAAAATACAAGTTTTTGGTACAGAAAATATTCCAAAAGATGGCGCTGTACTTTTTATAGGCAATCATCAAAATGCTTTACTAGACGCATTGCTAGTTCCTACAACAAACAACAGAACAATTTATTTTTTAACACGTGCATCTGCCTTTAAAAACAAAGTTGCAAAATGGTGGTTGTCTACGGTAAATATGATACCTATATATCGCATACGTGACGGAAGAGATTCACTTCAGAAAAACAATGCTGTTTTTGCTACATGCTTCGAAATTTTAAAAAAAGGTGATGCATTACTTATTTTTCCAGAAGGAAACCACAACATTAAACACAAAGTACGCCCCTTAAGTAAAGGATTTACAAGAATTTTATTTGGTGCTTTAGAAAAATATCCTGACTTGCAAATTAAAATTGTGCCTATTGGTTTTAATTATGATTATGTTACAGACTACCCCAGTAAAGTTGCTTTATACTACGGAAAACCAATTGCTGTAAATAGCTATTACGACAAAACCAATCTACAAGATTCTATCATATCAATCAAAGAAGTTTGTCATCAAGCTTTGCGTACATTAACAGTTCATATTGATGATACAGAAAATTATAATGCTATTGCTAATCACTTAGAGCAACAAAAAGATGCATTTTTAAATCCGAAGATAACCAACGCAAAAATTCAACAAATTGTTTTAGAAAAACGTGTAAAGCCTTCTGTTAAAAAGCAACATAGAAACCCTTTATACATTTTATTGATTATCAATACATTTATCCCTTGGCTTTTTTGGAAATGGCTGCAAAATAAAATAAAAGAACCCGAATTTATTGCGACATCACGCTTTGCAATTGGCATAAGCCTTGCTCCTATTTTTTGGGTATTACAAGCTAAAATAATAGCACATTTTTTTGGAAACCAAATAGCTTGGTATTATTTAGGAATCAGTTTTTTATTAGTACTTTTATACACTAAGATTGGAATTAAAAAAAAATAAATGCCCCATTTCTATAATTTGTTTGTCAAGATTTCAATCGCATTCGTTTGGATTGCAAACGGATTATTTTGTAAAGTTTTAAATTTAGTGCCAAGACACGAGCAAATCGTAGCAAGGATTTTAGGAAATGAATATTCAAGACCTCTTACAATTCTGATTGGAATTTCTGAAATTGGAATGGCTGTTTGGTTTTTAAGTGGAATAAAACCAAGATTAAATACGTATACTCAAATCGGAATAGTTGCAACTATGAATTTACTTGAATTTATACTTGTTCCTGATTTATTACTTTGGGGGGAATTAAATTCATTTTTTGCTTTTTTGTTTATTTCGCTCGTTTATTTCAATCATTTTTACTTGAACAAAAAAAGAATATGATTGCATTTTTAAAAAATCATCCATTTGCAGTTGAAACTCACTTTGAAAGTTCAACTGTATTAACTTTTGCAGTTCACAAAGACGAATTACAGAACTTAATACCAGAATGTTTAGCATTAGATACTTTTCAAGATAAATGGGCTTTTATTGCTGTTGCAATGGTTCAAACTAAAGAATTAAGACCTAAAGGTTTTCCTAAATTTGTAGGAAATAATTTTTTCCTAATTGGTTATCGTATTTTTGTTAGGTTTACAAATAGTAAAGGAAAACGTTTAAGAGGTTTGTATATTTTAAAATCTGAAACAAACAAAAAGAAAATGGAATTTTTAGGCAACATCTTTACACATTACAACTACACAACAACTGATATTTCGGAAATTAAAAAATCAAACTATAAAGAGATTAAATCAACACAATCCGATTTCAATCTAAAAATTGAATTATCCGAAAGTGAACCAAGTTTACCACAAAACTCACCTTTTGAGAATTGGAAAGAAGCAAGACGATTTGCAGGTCCTCTGCCTTTTACATTTACCTACAATAAAGAAAAAAAAGAAGTATTAATTATTGAAGGTGTGAGAAAGAATTGGAAACCAAAACCAATAGAAATTATGGAGCACCATTTTTCATTTATCAATGATTTTAAGTTTAAAAATTGTGTTTTAGCAAATGCATTTGTAATTGAAAATGTACCCTATTTTTGGAAAAAAGGAAAAATTGAGCAATGGAACAAATAAGAAAACCATTTCAAGGAATATTTAATATTATTCGTTTCAATTGGCATTTTTATGTTATAGCATTTACCGTAACAATAATATTGCTGTTTATTGGAACTTATGCAATTCCAATAATTAGAACATTCTTTCAATTAATTGCCTTCTTAATAGTTCTAACAATCGTTATTTCTCTTTTTGTTTCTTATTATGTTTATGATTTATCTGGGTTCTATAAATTCAATTGGATTAAAAAAAATGATAAACCTATTTCGGTAATCAATATAAACGCAGGTTTTGATGAAACAAGCATTGTATTAAAGAATAAATTTAAAAATTCAACATTTATAGCACTTGATTTTTATGACCCAAAAAAACATACCGAAATTTCCATAAAAAGAGCAAGAAAAAGTTATCCACCATTTCTAAATACACTTAAAATAAAGACCTCAAACATAGATTTAGAAACTAATTCTATTGACAAAATATTTGTAATACTTTCAGCACACGAAATCCGAAATACGAATGAACGAATTAATTTTTTCAAAGAACTACACAGAATTGTAAAACCAAAAGGTCAAATAATAGTTACAGAACACTTAAGAGATATTACAAATTTTATGGTTTATAACATTGGCTCGTTTCATTTTTACTCAAAATCAACTTGGATAAATACTTTTAATAAATCCAATTTAAAAGTTATTTCTGAAATTAAAAACACACCATTTATATCAACATTTACACTCAAACCAAATGGAAATACATTATAAAATAATAGGAGTTTTATTAATTGCTTTGGCATTCGTCCATGTAATTTTTCCAAAGTATTTTAAATGGAAAGATGAACTAAAGTCATTAAGCCTAATAAATCAAGAAATTATGAAAGTACATACTTTCTTTATTGCTTTAGTCGTTTTTCTTATTGGACTTTTATGTTTAACTTCTTCAAGCGAATTAATCCATACAGCATTAGGAAAAAAGATATCGCTTGGTTTTGGAATATTTTGGAGTTTTAGATTATTAACTCAATTTTTTGGTTATTCGTCAGAACTTTGGAAAGGAAAGAAAATGGAAACCGCAATCCATATAATATTTTCGTTATTTTGGGCTTATTTAAGTTTAATATTCTTAAAAGTTTATTTTCTTTAAATCATCACCTACTCACTCCACAACAGCATCTTGTATGATTTGCTGTATTTCTGTTCGTACATTTTTACGCACTAATTCTTTATTATCCATGGTAGGATAAACTCTGTTTGATAAAAACACATACAACAAGCCCGTTTCTGGATCTGCCCAAGTATATGTGCCTGTAAAACCACTATGCCCAAAACTTTTATCAGAAACACAACCACAGGTTGCTGGTATATTTGGATTTACTTGCGGCTTATCAAAACCTACTCCTTTACGTACGCCTTTGTCTTTAAAATAACGATGATTAAAGGTATCTACTGTTTCTTGCTGAAAATAATAACGCCCTCCATAATAACCACCTTGCAAGTACATTTGCATGATTTTAGCTACATCATTGGCATTGCTAAATAAACCCGCATGACCGCCAATGCCTCCTTGCATAGCAGCGCCCATATCATGCACATAACCATGTACTAATTGATTTCTAAAATAATCGTCTTTTTCTGTAGGTACAATGCTAGATTTATAAAATTTATCTAATGGTAAATACGTTGTTCTATCGGCGCCTAAAGGCTTATAAAAGTGTGATTCAGCTATATTCTGAAGCCCTGTTCCGTAGTAATTTTCTAAATATTTTTTAAATAAATAATACGATAAATCACTGTATTTATAACGCGGTGTTGGGTATTGATCTACTTCTGCAATGCGTTGTATGATGGTATCTTTATAATCGGTTCTTAAATAAAATTTATTAGCGACTTTTATTTTAAAACTATCACTTCTATGCGTTCTGTAATATTTTTTTAAAGGTTTTTTGGTGACAGAATCTAAGGTTTTTAAGTAAAACGGAATCCATGCTTTTAAACGTCCGTAATGTGATAATACTTCTTTTATTGTTAAAGTATCTTTATTACTATTTCCTAATTCCTTCGGAAGCAAACTACCTAAGGTAGTTTCTAAATTTATGACACCTTGCTCAAATAATTCCATTAATGATGGTACAGTTGCCAGAATCTTGGTCATAGAAGCAACATCATACACATCGGTTGCTTTTACTTTGTGTTTTTTAGCAGCTGTATGATACCCAAAGTTTTTACTGTACACTACTTTTCCGTAACGTGCAACTAAAATTTGCATTCCTGGAGCCATTTTACGTTCTAAAACATACGCTGCAGCAGAATCAATGCGCTTTAAAAGTTGAGAGCTCATACCAACATCTTCTGGAATAGAATACCCCAAACGCTTTAGGCTGGTAGTCATTAACCCATGTCCTTCAGAAAAATTATTTTGAATGGCTACTGGTAATTTTCCTTTAGTTGCAAGTGCTCCAAAGATCATTTGAGCAGAAATTTCCTGTGAAATTTCACTATTTTGGTAGGATACCAATAAGGCGTCTATATCTATAAAGGTAGGTATATCTAAAAGTGCATAGGGACTGGCAAAAACATCTAAAATAACGGTGTGCATTCTGGCTATTCTGTCTAGCCAAGTCAATTCTTCATTTGTAAAAGCAAAGCTTTTCCAAGGGTTTTTATTAGATTTATGATAACCAATAATGACTAAATTATAAGGTTCTAAATCGTACATTAAACGGTCTAAAGCTTTTGCCTTAATCACGTCTATTTTGGTGTAGTTTTTTAACATGTTTACAAAAACATCACTATTTGCATCTCCTAATTGTACATAGGCAATTTTTTGTTTATCAAGATTTTGAATAGGAAACGTATTGTGCTCATTTTTTACTAGCGTAATGGCATTTTCTATCAATTTTCTATGCAACAACACATCATTTACATTGTTTAAATCAGCATCTAAATTATCTTCTATTACAGGTTTATAATGCTGCAAACCTGCCCAGTATTTTGCTTTTAATATTTTTTTTACAGAATATGCTAAGCGTTCTTTAGTTAACAAACCTAATTGTAATGCTCTTTTAATTTTTTTAACTGCTGCTCCTACGTTTTCAGAAAATAATAAAACATCATTTCCTGCTAAGAAAGCTGCAATATCTACATCGCCAGGTTGCGCTTTGGTTGATTTATCAATTTCTAGTGGTTTTACAAATTCCGAAGCACCTTTCATGTTTAAAGCATCGGTGAAAATAAGTCCTTTAAAACCCATTTTATTTTGTAGTAAATTGGTAATTACATTTTTGGAAAGCGATGTTGGTAATGAAGCATCTTCTAGACTTGGAACACTAAGGTGTGCTGCCATTACACTTGTTAAATTATTTTTAAACAGTTCTTTGTACGGATATAACTCTATAGAATCAATACGTGCAGCATCAAACAAGACCGTTGGTAAGGTTTTATGAGAATCTGTGTTGGTATCTCCATGACCTGGAAAATGTTTGGCACAAGCTAGTACACCTTGACTTTGCATACCGTTGGTAAAAGCAATTGATTTTTCTGTTACATTGTATTTATTTTCGCCAAATGAACGATTACCGATAATTGGATTGTCTGGATTGGTGTTAACATCTACAACTGGCGCAAAATTTACATGAATTCCAAGACGTTTACATTGTGCTCCTAAACGTTTTCCAAATTGTGTTAATAAACTGTCATTACGGATAGCACCTAAGGTCATGTTCCAAGGAAATCGATAGGTTTTTTGCAAGCGCATGTCTAAACCCCATTCGCCATCAAAACCAATGAGCAAAGGTGTTTTTGACAAAGACTGATAGGTATTATTAAGTTTTGCTTGGTTTTGCGGCGTACCTTGCATAAAAATAAGTCCGCCAATATGATATTTTTTAATTTGAGATTTGATAAAATTTACATGCTTTATATCTCGATTAGAATAGGCTGCAATCATAAATAGCTGTCCTATTTTTTGATCTAAAGACATGCTATCCATTTTAGATTGCACCCAAGATTCTTGCGCTTGCATATCTGAAGTAAGTAATGGATCTACTTGGCAGAAAGACAATGTTATGCTAAAAAATAAAAGTAAACTTAATCGTAATTTTTGATTCATGTAATTTCTCTTTTTCTCTTTTCTGAATTATTTCAGAAAAGCAACTACCATTATTTTACAAGATTTATACCAAAAGACGTTGGTGCCAACTTTTATTTACTGGCACTTCCCAATCGCTATTAAAAGCTGCTATAGTTTGCACCATATTATTGAAGACTATTGTATTTGCATCAACTTTTCCTATTTTTGCTAAGGCTTTAAAATCTGCCATGGTAGCTATTTGAATAGTGGTTTCATTTTTATAAGCAACTTGCATTTTATCTAGCAAAGTGGCTGCTAATTCTTTTTCTAATGCTTGCATAAACTGTACAGAAGCATCAATAGAGCAACCTGAAACATCTCTAAAATTCTCATCAACTGCTAAAACAATAAAGCGATTGTATTTTATAGTAAAAGCGGCTTTTAAATCGTCTTCATGACGTTTCCAGCTTTCTAAAAAAGGTGCTAATTTATCTGAAATATGTTGCTGTTCTATTGTTGAAAGCGCTCTTTCACATTGGTATATCCAAATTCTAGAACTTGGTGGTAAAGTATTAAATGGTACTATCATTTTTTTATTCTTTATTAAATTATTTATAGCTAGACTACCGACAGCTATCGTAAGTTAAACTTTTGCTGTAATGCTTTTAGCTTTTCTGCTTCTGACATAGCCTTCTTTGGAGTTACAGCTTTTTCTTTTATTTGTTTCAATACTTTTTTAGTGTATAACGGAAAATCTGCATTCTGAATCCAATTATAATATCCTGGATTTTCTTTTAAAACATCTAAGACTGTTCTGCCTTTATATTTTCCGAAGGTAAAAATTTCTTGTTCTTCATCATTAAACTGTATAAAACCTGCAAAATCTGCACGCTTTTTATGCGTAGAATAGGTTGCCAACTCATCTACCGTAGATCCAATATCTTCATATTTTTCTAATTGCGCTAATAAAATTTCATAAGTTGCTTTGGTATCTGCTTCTGCAGAATGGGCATTCTCTAAATCTTTGTCACAATAAAATTTATACCCTGCGCTTAGTGTTCTTTGTTCTTTTTTATGAAAAATAACTTGCACATCAATGGCTTTGGTATTAGAAAAATCAAAATCTACTTTGGCACGTAACATTTCTTCTGCCAACAACGGAATATCGAATCTGTTTGAATTAAATCCTGCCAAATCACAATCTTTAATCATTGCATAAACAGCTGGCGCCAATTCATTAAAAGTGGGTTCTGTCACTACTTTTTCATTGGTAATACCATGAATATCTGATGCTTCTTTTGGTATTTCAATTTCTGGATTTACGAGCCATGTTTTACTTTCTTCGGTTCCGTTTGGAAATATTTTTAGTATTGAAATCTCTACGATTCTATCGGTAGCTATATTGATGCCTGTTGTTTCTAAATCAAAAAAAACAATGGGCTTTGTGAGTTGTAATTTCATTTATTTTCTGGATGCTTTTTACTTAATAATTTGCTTTATTCGTTATTCAATTCTTTTTTATAATTTTCTATTTCTAGTTGGTATTTTGCTGGTAAAGCTGGCTCTTTAAAATTATATTTTTGCAATGTCTCTAAAATGGTTTGTGCAACAATGTAGCGTGCTGTAGGCTTATCATCTGCTGGTATTACATACCAAGGTGCATTTTCTTTTGAAGTTCTGTTTAACAAGTCTTCGTAACAAAACTGATAGTTATCCCATAATTTTCGTTCTTTTAAATCGCCAGGAGAAAATTTCCAGTTTTTTTCTTTTAAATTTAATCTTCTAAGCAATCTGTTTTTTTGTTCTTCTTTAGAGAGGTGCAAAAAGAATTTTAATACAATGGTACCTGTGGTTTGAATGTGATTTTCAAAACCATTAATACGCTCCATTCTATCGTGATAAAAAGCATCATCTATTGCATCTATACTTGTAATCTTCGGAATATTTTCTCCTAAAATATATCCAGGATGTACGCGAGTTACTAAAACATTTTCATAATGCGTTCTGTTAAAAACTGAAAACTTGCCTCGTGGTGGTAAGGCTATATAATGCCGCCATAAAAAATCATGCTTTAACTCTAACTCGGTTGGCACTTTAAAACTATGTACATTTACTCCTCTTGTGTTAAATTCTTTAAAGACTTCTCGTATTAAACTGTCTTTTCCTGCGGTGTCCATGCCTTGAAGGCAAACAAGCACACTGTACTTACCTTCTGCATACATGGTGTCTTGTAGTTTGCTTAGCTTTTTTCGTACTTTTTTAATTTTTTTTGAAGCATCTGTTATCACTTCTTTAGTCGCTAGGTTTTTAAGTTTAATGGCACTTGTTACTTTATAGTTTTCAGATATCATAGTCTAATATTTTACGCTGCTAAAGGTAAGAAAAATACTTGTGCCTATTATCAAAACCAACACAGGAACTGGAAACTCTTTAGAGATTTACTATTGTGCCTTACAAAAACGAATAGAACAGCATGCGGGATTAAAACAAGTTAAATCTAAAATATTTCTCGTAAGTAACAGTACTATTAGTTTATTATTAACCTATTCGCTACGTTCTGGTCAGCTAAAGCTGCAAAAATATTCAACCTTTTCTACTGAAGTAAAACAAAGCAAAGCAGCAAAAGTAATCGCTATAAAATTAGCTAAATCAAAAAACTAAAGTCTGTTTCTGGTTTAAATTCTTGTGGGTCTTTACCTTGTAAAAACAAACGTGCACTTAAATTTCCTTTTAAAACAATAACATCATCATTTACTGCTAACCAACTGCCTTCTCGTAATCCTAAAACTGGTGTTATATTGTATTCATGAAACTCTTTTATTCGTGTTTCTCTTGTTTCGCCCATATGGGTAGAATCTGGGTTTGGATCTAAATAATGTGGATTGATATTAAAAGGCAGTAAACCTAAAGTCTTAAAACTTGGTGGATACACTACCGGCATATCATTGCTTGTTTTCATAGAAATACCCGTAATATTACTACCAGCACTTGTACCCAAATACGGTGTACCGCTTTCTACTTGGTGTTTCAATACTTGCATTAAATCGTGCTTATAAAGTTGATTTACAAGCTCAAACGTATTGCCACCACCAACAAAAATTCCTTGCGCCTTTTTAATGGCTTTTTGCTTATCATTAAAGGTGTGAATGCCTTTTACGCTAACACCTATTTTATTGAAAACTACTGCAACTTTTTCTGTGTAACTATTATACGACAACCCACTAGGGCGCGCATAGGGTATAAAAATAATTTCAGAAGTATTAAAAAATGATTTTAAGGTTGGTAATAAATACGCTAGATACTCTTGACCGTGAACGGTAGAAGTGCTTGCTACAAGAATACGTTTCATACTTTTGTTTTTTTGCAAAAATAGCTTTTTTACTTTAAACGTTATTAACCTTTTTACTAATCTGTTCTAAAATATTTAAAAAAAATTAGTAATGGCCGTCTAAAGACGTAAGACCGTTTCACTATTAGACGAAAGATAAAAAGACTTTATTGTAACAATACAATAAACAGTTATTTGAAAATTATTGTTATTGATAGATAACATAAAATTAAAAAAAACAGAAAAAGCAAGGTGTCTATTTTAAAAAGCTCTTTGAACCTCTATTAAATATAACTTTTTAGCGTTTTTATAAATTTTAATCGGACAATAATAATATGAAAACACTAAAACAACTAGAACGCTTACGTAAAGCACATCAATTAATTCAACAGGCAACTACTGGTACGCCAGCAGAATTTGCAAACAGATTGCATATTAGCGAATAAGAATTATAACAAACCCTTTTATCATAATTCTTCTATTGCATATTAGCTATAATTTATTTAACCTTGTAAAAATATATATAATATGAAAACAAATTTAATTATTGGCATTATTGGCATTTTTGAAATCACTTACTTTTTAATTAGACAGCCTAAAGTAGAAACTGTATTTGGTTTTCAAATAAACGGTTGGGTTTATTTTACAATATGGCTACTTATTACGTTACTTTCTTTTCGCCGTTTTTTTATGCTTAAAAAAGAAAATGCTGCATAATTAAATAGATTTATAGCAATAATGGAAAGGATTTTAATAATTACACGTTATGATTATACATGTTAAATCATGATTGAGAGCAATACTAACTCATCTAAGTAAATGGAATATTCAAGCATACTTTAATAAATTTTGTTTTAGAATTAATCGTTCTCAATTTAAAAACAATATCTTTCTTAAAACCATTAATAGTAAACCAATATATCAAAATCACATAAAACAAACGTTAAACGTGTAACTCAATACTTTAATTAACATATCATGCAAGACATTAAAAACAGAAAAGATATAGAGCTTTTAGTCAATACTTTTTACAAAAAAGCTTTAGTAGATAGTACAATAGGCTATATTTTTACAGATATTACAAAATTAGATTTAGAAATGCATTTACCAACAATGCATAATTTTTGGGACTCTTTACTTTTGGGAGGAAGAAACTACAAAGGCAATCCTATGGGTGTTCATTTTCTGATTAACAAAAAAGAACCCTTATTAGCAAAACACTTTAATGCTTGGATAGAGCTTTGGTCTAAAACAGTAGCTGAATTATTTGAAGGCGAAAAAGCAACCGAAGCTATTACAAGAGCTAAATCTATTGCCACTTTAATGGAATTTAAAATGGCGCAGCAACAATCATAAATTCTTACTGATTCTTAGTAAATTAAACTATCTTTGCCGCTTGCAAAAAACAAGCGACCATGAAACAGACCATTCATAATTTTACACAAAATCCAAAAAATGATATTTTATCAGGATTAACAGTTGCCTTAGCTTTGGTACCAGAAGCGGTTGCTTTTTCTTTTGTTGCTGGCGTTGACCCATTGGTTGGTTTGTACGGTGCCTTTATGATGGGGATTGTTACCGCTTTATTTGGTGGACGCCCAGGAATGATTTCTGGTGCTACAGGTGCCATGGCAGTTGTAATGGTCCATTTAATTAAAAGAGGAAATGAAATTGGTGCTTCGCTTGCGCAGCCTGTTGAATACCTTGGTCTCCAATGGTTATTTATAACACTCCTTTTTGTAGGTGGTATTCAAATTTTAGCAGGTGTTTTTAGACTCGGAAAATTTGTGCGTTTGATACCACATTCTGTAATGATGGGCTTTGTAAACGGTTTGGCTATTGTTATTTTTCTATCGCAACTAAATCTCTTTAAGAAAAAAGTGAATGGAAGTTTAGAATGGCTTCAAGGCAATCCGCTGTATATCATGTTAGGGCTTGTTGCTTTGACAATGGCTATTATGTATTTTCTTCCGAAGCTAACAAAAAAATTACCCGCAGCTTTAATTGCCATTATTGTAGTAGCATCTATAACAATCTTCGGAAAAGTAGATGCAAGTACTGTAGGTTCATTCATTGAAGAAGGCGGCGGAAAAGGTTTGGAAGGCTCTTTACCTACATTTCAAGCACAAATATTTACCTTATTTCATACCATAACTGGACATTGGGATTTGATACTTTCTACTGCTTTTATCCTAGCAGCAGTTGGATTGATAGAATCTCTAATGACCTTAAACCTCATTGACGAAATGACCGAAACACGTGGTAGCGGAAACCGCGAATGCGTAGCGCAAGGAACTGCCAACATTTTAAATGGACTCTTTGGTGGTATGGGTGGTTGTGCCATGATTGGACAGTCTATTATCAATGTAAATTCTGGTGGTCGTGGTCGCCTTTCTGGTGTGGTTGCAGCCATTGCTTTACTGCTATTTGTATTGTATGGTGCGCCTGTAATTGAACAAATACCTATTGCAGCTCTTGTTGGTGTTATGTTTATGGTAGTTATTGGCACTTTTGCTTGGTCTAGCTTTCGTATTTTACACAAAATACCTATGGCAGATACCATTGTATTAATTGCAGTATCTGCCATTACTGTTTGGAAAGATTTAGCCGTTGCGGTTATTGCTGGTGTCATTATTTCTGCATTGGTTTTTGCATGGAAAAATGCGACCATGATTCGCGCACGCAAACGTTTAAAAGAAGATGGCACTAAAGTATACGAAATTTGGGGACCTTTATTCTTTGGGTCTATTCAGAATTTTAATGCAAAATTTGATGTTAAAAATGATCCGAATAAAATAGAAATCGACTTTATAGAGTCACGTGTAAATGATCATTCAGGAATAGAAGCGCTACAAAACATTGCTAAAAAATACATCAATGCTGGTAAAGAAATAAAACTAACACATTTAAGTCCAGAGTGTAAATTACTCCTTTTAAAATCAAACCCAAAATTTGAAACCATTATAGAAACAGCAATAGATGATCCACGTTACCATGTGGTAACAGATCAATTAGATAAAGAAGTGTAACTTTGCTTTATGTACATATTTACTTCTAAACGATTGGGTTTTCGAGACTGGAAAGCAAGTGATGCTCCTAAATTGCATACTATCAATTCTGACAAAGAAGTTATGGAGTTTTTCCCTTCTTTTCCTTCTAAAGAAGATACTATTGATTTTGTAAAACGCATGCAGTTTCAATTTAAAACAAAAGGATACTGCTACTTTGCTACTGATTGTTTGGATACAAAAGAATTTATAGGTTTTATTGGCTTGTCTTACCAAACCTATAAAGCACCTTTTACACCTTATATAGATATTGGTTGGCGCATTGAAAAAAAACATTGGAATAAAGGTTTTGCAACCGAAGGTGCAAAAGCATGTTTAAATTATGCGTTTGAGAATCTAAAAGTAGAAAGTATATATGCAATCGCTCCAAAAATAAATAAGAAGTCCGAAGCAATTATGCGAAAAATTGGAATGCAAAAAATAGTAGAATTTAAGCATCCAAAATTGGCAGAAAATAAGCTTTTAGAAGAATGTATTGTGTATAAAATAGAGTAAGTTATTTCTAAGACGTTTAATCAAAATCGGTATCCATACGTATAAAATCTAAAAACTCTCTTCGTACTTCTTTGTCTTTAAATTTTCCGCCGTATTCTGCAGTTACTGTACTGCTTTCTATATCTTTTATACCTCTAGAGTTGACACATAAATGCTTAGCGTCTATTACACAGGCAACGTCTTTAGTACCCAAGGCTTTTTGCATGGCTTGAACAACCTGCATGGTTAAACGCTCTTGTACTTGTGGTCTTTTTGAAAAATGATTTACAATACGGTTCATTTTTGACAAACCAATTACTTTTCCGTTAGAAATATAAGCCACATGAGCTCTGCCAACAATAGGTAACAAATGATGCTCGCATGTAGAATAGACAATAATATTTTTTTCTACCAACATTTCGCCGTACTTGTAATTATTGTCAAAAGTTGAAGCTTTTGGCATGTTTTTAGGGTTCAAACCTGCAAAAATTTCTTTTACATACGCTTTTGCTACACGTCTAGGTGTACCACTAATAGAATCGTCATTTAAATCCATTCCTAAGGTAAGTAAAATCGCTTTGACATTTTCTTGAATCTTGGCAATTTTTTCATCATCAGAAAGCTCAAAAGCATCTGCACGCAAAGGTGTTTTTGCAGAAGTTGCAATATGATTTTCGCCTATATCTTCTATTTTTTCTTTTGACATGCCGTTTCTACCTTCAAACATAATTAATAATTAAGAGCACAAAGTTACGCATTTTAATTAAAGACTTCTATAGATAATTAATCTTTTAGATTACTTAAATATTTTTTAAAATTTCTAACAATGTTGCCTCATTACAAGTCTGCAATGCACCTGTACGTACATTCTTAAGTACAAATGTATTATTCATGGCTTTGGTAACAGCATAATCAATGGCACGTGATGTTACATATTTCCATTGCTTTTTTTCTTGTTTATTACTTGTAGCTTTATCAGGATAAAACTCACAAGAAATGTTGTTTTTTCGCAACATTTTTAATGCCTTTGCACATGCCAACTCGTTGGTTTCATGATTGTGTAAAAAGACTACTTTTGGCTTCGGAAGCGCAACGTTTTCAAACAAACCTAGTTCTTCTAATACTAAATAGATGCGGTCTAAACCAAACGAAATACCAACACCACTTACATCTTTCATACCAAAAATACTTGTTAAATCGTCATAACGTCCGCCACCACCTATAGAACCAAGTTTAACTTCTTTTGGTGCGGCAACTTCAAAAATAGCGCCGGTATAATAATTTAAACCACGCGCTAAAGTAAGGTCGATTATTAATGTTGCTGTTTGCAAACCTAAGGCTTCAATTGTTTCGATAATAAAAGTTAATTCTTGTACGCCTTTTAATCCTTCTTCAGAAGTTTTTAAAAGCGCTTCTAATTGTTTTAACTGTGCTGTATTTGTTCCTTTTAAATCAAATAAAGGCTGTAATTTTAGTAATGCATTTTCTGAAATTCCTTTGGAAAGCATTTCTTTTTTTACGCCTTCCTCACCTATTTTATCTAATTTATCTAGAGCAACGGTAAAATCTATAAGTTGCTCTTTGGCACCTATAATTTCTGCAATTCCTGAGAGAATTTTACGATTGTTAATTTTAATACTTGTACCTGTAAGTTTTAATTTTGTAAAAACGGTATCATACAATTGTATCAAAGTTACTTCTTGCCATAAACTTTTACTACCAACAACATCTGCATCACATTGATAAAACTCTCTAAAACGTCCTTTTTGCGGCCTATCTGCTCGCCAAACTGGCTGAATTTGATAACGTTTAAAAGGAAACGTAATCTCATTTTGATGCTGTACAACATAGCGTGCAAAAGGTACTGTTAAGTCATACCGTAAGGCTTTTTCTGAGATTTGTGTAGTTAATTTTTTACTGTCTTTAGCATTGAGTAATGCTTCATTTGCCTTTGCTAAATAATCACCACTATTTAATATTTTAAAAATTAATCGGTCTCCTTCTTCTCCATATTTTCCCATTAAAGTAGCCGAGTTTTCAAAACTAGGTGTTTCTATGGGTGCAAAACCGTAAGTTTCAAAAGCAGCTTTTACAGTATTAAAAATATAGTTACGTTGTGCTACTTGTGTTGGTGAAAAATCACGAGTTCCTTTTGGTATGCTAGGTTTTTGGGCCATTTTAAAGTGTATCTTGTTTGTGCTACAAATATCTACATTTTTGGCACAAAAATGAATAGTAACTACATTTTCTTCTTAAGAAAATTACGTGCTGCTTCTAAATCTTCTTTGGTATCTATTCCTATAGGTTGCTGTGTAGTTTCTACCATAACAACTTTCATGTTATGATCTAAAAAGCGTAGATTTTCTAGTTTCTCTGCTTTTTCTAACGCACTCATTGGCAATTTTGTAAAACGCAATAAGGCTTTTTTTCTAAAAGCGTAAATACCAATATGTTTAAAATGCTTGACCGTAGATTCTTTATCTCTTACATAAGGAATCGGTGCTCTAGAAAAGTAAAGTGCTTCGTTTTGTGCATTGACTACTACTTTTACATTGTTTGGGTTTTCGATGTCTTTTTGATGATGTAATTGCGTTTTTAATGAAGCTACTGCAATGTCATTTTTAGTATCGTTTTCAAAAACTGCTATTAATTTTTGCAAGGGTTCTTTTGCGGTAAATGGCTCATCTCCTTGTACGTTGATAATGATATCTGCATCTATGGTTTGTGCGGCTTCGGCTATGCGGTCACTACCAGAGGCGTGTTCTTTTAAACTCATGATGGCTTTTCCTCCTACTTTTTCTATTTCAGAAAAAATAAGGGTACTGTCTGTCACTACAAAAACTGCATCAAATAACTTGGTTTCTAAAGTGGCTTGATAGGTACGGACAATAACTGATTTTCCGCATAAATCTTGTAATAATTTTTTTGGAAATCTACTTGCTTCTAAACGAGCAGGAATAATGGCAACTACTTTTAGTTTTTGGCGTTTATGCATTGCGTTTTTTTAAGCGTGTTATGGTTGCATTGAGTTCGAATCCTAATAATAATATAATAGAATTGATCCAAATATAAAGCATCAATATCAATAAAGCACCAATAGAGCCATACAACTCATTGTAGGTTGCAAAATTGGTGATATAGATTTTAAATAAATAGGTGGTTAGCAAAATTAATATGGTAGTTAGCAATGCACCTGGAGAAAAGAAACGTGTATGCTTTCCTTCTACCGTTCCGAAGTAATACAAAATGGCAGTAATTAGATACATCATGATAAGAAAAAATGCATTTTTACTGATGTTAATCCAAAAAACATCATTGGCTAAATAGCCTAAATCATTGAGGTTATCTACAACATATATTTCAAAATATATGGTTACAATAAGGGTTATTATAAAAAGTAAGGACAAAGCAATACCAATGATCAATGCATAGATGTATTGTCTGTAAAAATTTCTGTTAATTTTTACATGGATAGAGTTTTCGAAACCTGCAAAAATAGCATTTACGCCATTTGCAATTAAAAACAAGGCTAAAACAAGTGTGGTATACAATAAAACACCTCTTCTGTTTTTGGCAATATCTGCAATGATTTCGTCAAATAAATTTTCTGTGCCCGTTGGCAATAAAGATGTAAAATTTGCAATAAAATCTGGAATGTATTCTGGACTCAATACAAAGGGTATTAAATTTAAAACAAAAAGCAAAAAAGGAAACAAAGCCATAAAAAAACTGAACGAAATAGCACTTGCTCTGGTTGTTAAAGCGCCTTCTATGATACCGTAGCCATAAATACCAAGTACATCATGTAAAGACATGCCGTTTAGTCCTGGTATTTTTATCTTTTGCAAAAGCGTTACAAGAGATGAAATGACAGGTAATTGTTGAAATTTATTTCGTTTTTTTTCTGACATTTTTTTGATTCAAAGTATCGTTATATTGATTATTCAACTGCCTTTAAACTTAAATCCATATTGTAAACAGAATGTGTCAATGCTCCAGAAGAAATGTAATCTACACCACAATCGGCATAAGCTCTTACGGTTTTTAAATTGATGCCTCCAGAAGATTCTGTAAGGCATTTATTACCAATCAAAGCAACTGCTTTTCTGGTATCTTCGTAATTAAAATTATCTATTAAAATTCGGTAAACATAGTGGTGAGATACTAAAATCTCTTCTATTTCTTTTAAACTTCTGGCTTCTACTATTATTTTTAAATCTAGGTTATTTTCTTTTAAGTAAGCTACGGTTTTAGTAATTGCTTTTGTAATACCACCAGCAAAATCAATATGATTGTCTTTTAGCATCACCATATCATACAAAGCAAAACGATGATTTTCTCCACCTCCTATTTTTACTGCCCATTTTTCTAACGCTCTTATTCCTGGTGTGGTTTTACGTGTATCTAAAATTTTGGTGTTGGTACCTTCTAATAAATCTACAAACTGCTTGGTCTTAGTTGCAATGGCACTCATACGTTGCATGGCATTTAAAACTAAGCGTTCTGCTTTTAAGATGGCTTGCGAATTTCCTGAAACATAAAAAGCAATATCTCCATATTTTACAGCTTGTCCGTCCTTAATAAGGGTTTCTATTTCTAAATTAGCATCTATATAATGAAATACTTGCTTTGCAAAATCAATACCTGCAATAATTCCATCTGCTTTGACCAATAATTTTGCTTTTCCTCTTGCTTGATTTGGAATACAGGCTAAAGAACTGTGATCTCCATCACCTACATCTTCTCGTATGGCATTGGCAATAGTGATGGCTATTTCTTTTTCGAATTGTGCGTTGCTTATCATGTATGATTATTTAGTTAAGACAAAAATAACTTTTTTATATTGAATTATTACTTCTCAAAAAAAATTATCTTTAGCGCATGAAAATCAAACTACTTGCCATTGGTAAAACCGACAATAAACAACTTCAAGCACTTATTGATAGCTACCAAAAAAGGTTGCAACATTATATTAAGTTTGAATTAGAAATCATTGCAGACATCAAAAATGCTAAAAACTTATCAGAAAAACAGCAAAAAGAAAAAGAAGGCGAACTTATTCTTAAAAAACTACAAACAACAGACACGCTTGTTTTATTAGATGAAAAAGGCAAGCAATTTCGCTCTAAAGAATTTGCAACTTTTCTTCAGAAAAAAATGAACAGCGGCATCAAACAACTGGTTTTTGTCATAGGTGGTCCTTATGGATTTTCAGAAGCTATTTATAGTAAAGCCCAACAACAAATTTCGCTTTCCAAAATGACCTTTTCGCATCAAATGATTCGTTTATTTATGGTAGAACAACTTTATAGAGGGTTTTCTATTCTAAAAAACGAGCCTTATCATCATGAATAACAGTTTTTTACAAGAAACTTCTATTTTTCAGAAACTATTTTAAAACAACAAGCGTCTTTATAGTAGAAAGTATAATTAACAACTTTTGAAAGTTATTCAACTACATAAAAAAGAACAACACTTAATTGCGAGATTGCAATTACAAAAACGAGAAGCTCAGCAAGAAGCTTTTACTTTGTATGCACCAAAAATGCTAAGTGTTTGCAGACAGTATATTAAAGATCTACAAAATGCAGAAGAAACAATGCTTAATGGTTTTTTAAAAGTCTTTACAAAAATTAACAATTTTCAATCTAAAGGAAGCTTTGAAGGTTGGATACGTAGAATTATGATCAATGAAAGCATTTCATTTTTACGTATCAAAAAACGAATGGTCTTTGTAGAAAACGACACTTATTTTGAAGTTCCTATTGATGAAACAAATTATGAAGATATAAGCGAGTTGCAACAAATGATAGATCATTTAAGAGAAGATTTACGTGTTGTCTTTAATTTATTTGCAATTGAAGGCTACAAACATCACGACATTGCAGAAGCATTAAATATAACAGAAAATACTTCAAAATTGCGATACAGAAAAGCAAAGCAATTATTACAAGAACAATATACCAAACTTCAAAATTTAAGTTATGGAAAATAATATAGAACAAAAAATAAAAAAACATTTTGAGCAACGTGAAATAAAACCCTCATACAATGCTTGGAATGCCTTGGCTACAAAATTAGATTTAGAAGCTAAAAAAGAAAAGAAAAACAAATTTCATTTTTTATGGTACGCCGCTATTTTGGTTGGACTTTTTTTTGCCGTTGGATACTTTATCCCAAACTCCTCAAAACCTTTAAAAAACAATACAAAACCCATTATTGTAGATCGTAATAAAGACAAAATTACACCTAATAAAACAATTATAAAACCAGCTAAAGAAGCAAAAAAACAAGAGGTTATAGTTCAAAATGAAACACCTCGCATCAAAAAAATAAAAAAACAAACCTCAAAACACACAAAAAACACACAATTAGCTCAAACAAGCTCTAAAAAAGAATCAAACTCAATACATCTTTTTAATCAAGCATCTAAAGTTAAAAACACTGAAACTGTAGCCATTGCAAATACCCAAATAGAAAACAATAAAAAGATGCAACCTACAATGATAGAAAATAAAATAAAAACAAGATTAATTACTTCTAAAGAAACGAGTAAAATAAAAAATACTAAAAAGAAACTATCAACAAGTGATTCTGACATTGACAATTTACTAGCAATGGCAATGAATATCGGTAAAAAAGAACGCAATTATAGCATTGATGTCAATCATAAAAAATTACAACATAAAGTAGAAGAAAATTTAAACAAATCAAATATACTACGTGTGCTAAAAACTGGAGTCGACACAGTTGAGGCACTTGTATCTAACAATTAAAAACTAAAATCATGAAACAAAATATACTATTAACACTCGCATTTGCATTATTTACACTAGTGCAAAGCATTGCTCAAGAAAAAAGTTTTGAAGAAAAAGCTAAAATACTATCAGATAAAATTGAACAAATTACTTTAAAAGAAAAAGCGCTTTTAAAAAAAGACATCAAAGCCATAGATAAACAATATAACAATGACGAAATTACTTTTGAAGAAGCCGAACAACGTAGAAAAGATGCTGCTCTAAAACATGCAAATATTATTAAACAAAATATAGAAACCGTAGAAAAACAGGTTCACAATTTAGTACAACACAAAGTAGATTCAATTGTAGATAATGAACCTAAAAGCAGTATTTTTTTAGAAATTGGTTCTAATGGAATTAAAATTAGAAATAGTAAGTTCACTAACAAACGTACGTATTCATATACTGTACTTGCCTTTGGATTAAATAATTTAACAACCGGAAGTCTTAATTCAATTCAAGCTTCTAACTTTGAATTTGGTGGTTCTCAATTTTTCGAATTCGGAATTAACTATAAAACAAGAATGTTTAAAAAATCAAATTTATTCTATATAAATTATGGTCTTTCTGCAAGGTACAACAAGTTACAACCAAAAAACAATCAGTATTTTACAACTACAGGAAACTTAACAAGTCTACAAACTAGCACTTTAGATTTAAAAAGAGTTACCTTTAAAAACGTACAGTTGGTAGTCCCTATTTTCTTTGAACTGGATTTTACGAAAACCAAAATGGAAAAAGAAAAAGTACTATATAGAAGAAATAAAACATGGCGGTTTGGCGTTGGTGGTTTTGCAGGAATCAATCTAAAAAGCAAGCAAATACTTCGATTTAAAGAAAACGAAAGGCGTAAAAAAACAAAAGAAAAAGGAGACTTTAATGTAAACAACTTTGTATATGGATTGCAAGGGCAAATTGGTTATAAAGACACTAGTTTTTATGTAATGTATGACCTAAACGACTTGTTTCAAAATAGCTTTACCAATCAAAAAAACATTTCCTTCGGAATACGGTTTGACCTGTAATACTTTTTGAATTTCATTGTTAAAACCATTTACTTTATTGTAAATGGTTTTTTTATGAATAAGGATTTGTATTTTTGCTTTTATGAAACTCGTTTTTGCAACCAACAACCAACACAAACTAACCGAAGTACAAGCCATGCTTCCGAAGTTTGACATTGTTAGCCTAGAAAAAATTGGCTGTTTTGAAACTATAGAAGAAACCGCAAACACCTTAGAAGGCAATGCCAAAATTAAAGCAGATTTTATTACAAAAAATTACAATTTACCCTGCTTTGCAGATGATACAGGCTTAGAAGTTGAAGCTTTAAATGGTGCGCCTGGAGTATATGCTGCACGCTATGCAGGCGCAACAAACAACGCCGAAGCCAACATGCAAAAGTTACTTGATAATTTAAAAGACAAAACCAACAGAAAAGCACAGTTTAGAACTGTAGTGGCTTTAAATTTAAACGGAAAACAGCATTTTTTTGAGGGTATTTGCAAAGGCATTATTTTACAAACAAAACTAGGAAAAGATGGTTTTGGCTATGACCCGATATTTCAACCAGACGGGTTTAAAAAATCTTTTTCTCAAATGACTTCTGAAGAAAAAAACTCGATAAGCCATCGCGGAAAAGCCATGCAAAAACTCATTAAATTTTTAAAAACACAAAGCTAGTTGCAACAAACAAAAAACCATACCGTTATTTTTGGCTTGCTGTTACTAACAACACTTTTTGTAGCCATTCTAAACATTAGTCTAGGCTCGGTGGCCATACCAGCAAAAGAAGTTTTTGCGGCTTTAATTAATGGTAAAACTAGCAACGAAACTTGGCAGTTTATCATTCAAAATGTACGCTTACCAAAAACCATAACGGCTATTTTAGTTGGCTCTGGACTATCTGTGTCAGGTCTTTTAATGCAAACCTTATTTCGTAATCCTCTTGCTGGTCCTTTTGTTTTAGGCATCAGTTCTGGCGCAAGCTTGGGGGTTGCCATTGTTATTTTTGGACTGCATTTCTTCGGAAGTGTTTTCGTTTTTCAAAATTCTAGTATTGGGCTTACCATTGCTGCAAGTTTGGGTTCTTTTGCGGTGCTTTTTATCATTATGTTGGCAGCAAAAAAAATACGCAATACCATGTCTATTTTAATAATCGGTCTCATGTTTGCCAGCTTTGCATCTGCATTTATAAGTATTCTTGCCTATTTTGGAACGGCAGAACAAATACAGCAATTTCTTTTTTGGGGCTTTGGAAGTTTAAGCAATTTAAGCTGGAAAGAAGTCGGATTTTTAGCTCTGATTTATATCATTTCTATGCTCATTGTTGTTTCTGTCATTAAACCCTTAAATAGTATGCTTTTAGGCGAAAATTACGCAAAAAGTTTAGGTGTAAACATTTCAAAAACACGCCTTTTAATTTTAATAGCAACCAGTTTGCTTACAGGTATTATAACCGCTTTTGTAGGACCCATTGCTTTTATTGGTTTGGCAGTACCACATATTACTAAAATGCTCTTTACAAGCTCTAATCATACTATATTAATACCCGCAGTTGCATTGGTCGGTGCTATAAGCATGCTTGTTTGTGATAGCATAGCACAAGTGCCATTTTCTGAAAACATGTTGCCCATAAACGCTATTACGTCATTACTTGGAGCGCCTGTTGTAATTTGGCTCATATTAAAAAAAAGAAATATCTCTGTTTAATTTGAAACCTAAAAACACACATAGCATTTTAAAAATAAGCAATCTCAAAATTGGGTATTTAAGCAAAAAGAAAACTACTGTTGTAGCAGAAAACATAACATTAGAAACTTCCGAAGGAAATTTTATTGCCTTACTAGGAAAAAATGGAATTGGAAAATCTACCTTACTTAAAACCCTATCAAAGGTTTTACCAATTATAAAAGGAAGCATTTTATATAACGATAAAGATATTAATCGCTTTTCTGAAAACGAATTTGCAAAAACAGTAAGTATTGTTCTGACAGAAAAATTACCCGAAAGCAATTTATCAGTATTTGAATTAATTGCCTTAGGAAGGCAACCTTATACCAATTGGATTGGTACCATTACAGAAAAAGACAAGCAGCAAGTCACTAAAGCAATTACACTTTGTAAAATAGAAAAACTGACTTCTAAGAAATGTCATCAATTAAGTGACGGACAGTTACAAAAAGTATTAATTGCTAGAGCTTTGGCGCAAGATACACCTATCATTCTTTTAGACGAACCAACGGCACACTTAGATATTCATCATAAAGTAAGCATGTTTGCTTTGCTAAAAAAGTTGGCAAAAGAAACACAGAAAACCATTATTATCTCTACCCACGAAGTCAATATGGCATTGCAAATGGCAAATACATTATGGCTATTTACTGAAGGTGATTTTACAACTGGAACACCAAAAAACCTCATTGAAAACAAAAAATTACACACATTATTCCCATCAGAATTAGTGAAATTTGATACCAAAAGCAGACAGTTTATAGTAAACTAATTATTGTCTGTCATAAACGATGTAAGACAATTTATAGTTTGAACAAAGAAAAAAAATCATAAACTATTGACAATACGTCAATTAATTCCTTTTTAAAAAACATCTTAATTTATTGTGTATTCCTAAAGTCTTTCCTTTTCTTTTACAAGTCAATCTCTAAGAAAATTTCAATAATAGTAGTGTCCGTCTAAAGACGTAAGACCGTTTCACTATTAGACGAAAGATAAAAGACTTGATTGTAATTATGCGATAAACAGTTATTTGAA
>CAMZLD010000068.1 GCA_947311635.1 uncultured Flavobacteriaceae bacterium
CAAGGTGTCTATTTAAAAAAACTCTTAGAACCTCTATTAAACATAACTTTTTAGCGTTTTTATAAATTTTAATCGGACATGAATAAATTATTTTAAATATTTTATGTGTTTCTATTTTGTAACTAATCTATAGTTTGTACTTTTGCTCAAACCTAAAGGAAATGAATAAAACCAAATACGTTTTTGTAACAGGAGGCGTTACTTCATCACTCGGAAAAGGCATTATTGCTGCTTCATTAGCCAAACTATTACAAAGACGTGGCTATTCCGTAACTATACAAAAATTAGATCCGTATATCAATATTGACCCCGGAACTTTAAACCCTTATGAACATGGTGAGTGTTTTGTAACTGAAGATGGTGCAGAAACCGACTTAGATTTAGGGCATTATGAACGGTATTTAAACATTGCAACTTCGCAAGCAAACAATGTAACTACTGGCAGAATTTATCAATCTGTTATTGAAAAAGAACGTCGTGGTGAGTTTTTAGGTAAAACCGTACAAGTAATTCCACACATTACTGACGAAATAAAACACCGCATTCAACTGTTAGGAAATACCAACAACTATGATATTGTCATTACAGAAATTGGTGGTACTGTTGGTGATATTGAATCTTTACCTTATATAGAAGCCGTGCGCCAATTACAATGGGAGTTGGGTGATCACAACGCCATTGTAATTCACTTAACCTTAGTGCCGTATTTAGCGGCAGCTGGTGAGTTAAAAACAAAGCCCACACAACATTCTGTAAAAATGCTTATGCAAAGCGGAATCACACCTAATGTTTTGGTATGTAGAACAGAACATGAACTCAACGAAGGCATTAAACGAAAATTAGCATTGTTTTGTAATGTTAAACAAGAAGCAATCATTCAATCAATAGATGCAGAAACCATTTATGATGTGCCTCTATTAATGGCAGAAGAAGGTTTAGATAAGGTTGTTTTAAGTCAATTAAATTTGTCAAGCGCAACAAAACCAGATTTATCACAATGGAATGCTTTTTTAAAAAAACATAAAAACCCAAAACATACGGTTGAAATTGGGCTTATTGGTAAGTATGTAGAATTGCATGATGCATACAAATCTATTTCAGAAGCTTTTATACATGCAGGTGCTGCTTGTGAAACTAAAGTGCTTATAAAATGGATTCATTCCGAAGGTATTTCAGAAAAAAATGCTAAAGAACAACTAAAAGGATTGCATGGTATTTTGGTAGCGCCAGGTTTTGGAGATCGTGGTATTGAAGGAAAAATTAATGCTATAAAATATGCTAGAGAACAAAAAATTCCGTTTTTAGGTATCTGTTTAGGTATGCAAATGGCTGTGATAGAATTTGCAAGAAATGTATTACACTTAAAAGATGCAAACTCAACAGAGATGAATGCTAAAACTAAGTTTCCGGTAATTAGCCTGATGGAAAGTCAAAAAAAAGTGACTAAAAAAGGAGGTACGATGCGCTTGGGCGCTTGGAATTGTGAATTACAAGCAGCTAGTATTGCAAAAGATATTTACACCCAAAAAAATATTAGCGAGCGTCATAGACATCGTTATGAATTTAATAATGAATTTTTATCAGAAATTCAATCAGCAGGTATGATTGCAACTGGTAAAAATCCAGAAACAGGTTTGGTAGAAATTATAGAAATTCCGAAACATCCTTGGTTTATGGGCGTTCAATTTCATCCAGAATATAAAAGTACAGTCTTAAATCCACATCCTTTATTTGAAGGTTTTGTAAAGGCTACTTTGGAACACTCTTTGACCTAACTTATATATATTAATAAAAGCAACTAAAATAACCACAATTTTGTACATTTGTCGGCATTTAAATCTTTCCTTAGAAAGAAACATGACACAATGACATTTTAAACCTACACATGGAAGAAAAAAAATTTGACCTAAATTCCTTAATCGGATTTTTATTACTTGGTGCTATTATGCTTTGGTGGATGAACACCAACAAGCCAACACCAGAAGAAGTTCAAGAACAACAAAAAACAGAACAAACAACAACAATTTCTGAAACAACTTCAGAAATAACAAATGAAACTCCTGTTGCAGTAGTGAATGATTCTATTGCACAACTTCAAGCAAAACAACGTTTAGGTGCTTTTGGATTTTCAGAGCGCTTATCAACAAGTGCTAAAAGCGCAACATCAACAGTAGAAAACGACGTTTTAAAATTAGTTGTAAGTAATAAAGGTGGTCAAATTATAGAAGCTCAGCTTAAAAATTACAAAACGTATGATCAACTGCCTTTATATTTAATAAAAGACAGTAATGCTTCTTTTATTTTAAATTTTAATACCACAGACAACAGAACGCTTTCTACCAAGGAACTCTATTTTGAACCTACATTAGAAGGTACAACACTTTCTATGAAAGCCAAGGTTTCTAACAACCAATATTTAGAGTATCGGTACGAACTAAAGCCAAACCAATATATGGTAGATTTTACAGTGCGCTCTCAAGGTTTGTCTAACATTATTAATACTGCAAAACCTATTGCCTTAAATTGGGCGTTAAAAGGCTATAGACATGAACATAGTATGCGCTCTGAAAACATGTATACGTATATGTATTACAAAAGCGATGACGATGTAGATTATCTCTCTATCGATGATGATGAAAAGGTAGATAATACAACTTGGGCGGCTTTTAAACAACATTTCTTCTCTTCTATCTTATTAAATAAAGACGGATTTAAAAATGTGCAGTTAACATCAGAAAATCTTGTAAAAGATAGCGCTGTTGATACTGTTTTTACAAAGAAATTTTCGTTAACAACAGCGTTATCACCAAAGGGTGGTGAATTAAATGAAAATATGCAATGGTATTTTGGTCCAAATGATTACAAAATTTTAAAGAGCTACGAAGGGCAAAATTTAGATGAAATTATTGATTTAGGTTGGGGTATTTTTGGTTTCATTAACAGGACTCTTTTTATTCCTATTTTTAATGGCTTAAAAGGCTTTATTGGTAACTACGGAATCATTATTATTTTAATGACATTTGTAGTACGTATTTTTATGTCTCCGTTGGTTTATAAATCGTATTTATCTAGTGCAAAGATGAAAGTCTTAAAACCAGAAATGGAAGAAATAAACAAACGTTTGCCTGGTAAAGAAAATGCTATGAAACGTCAACAAGAAACCATGGCATTGCAAAGCAAAGCGGGTGTAAGTCCGTTAGCTGGTTGTATACCTGCATTATTGCAAATGCCCGTGTTTTTTGCTTTGTTTCGTTTTTTCCCATCCAATATAGATTTACGTCAAAAAAGTTTTTTATGGGCTAATGATTTGTCATCTTATGACACTATTTGGAAGTTTCCGAATGGCTTTAGTATTCCTTTTTATGGAGACCATATTAGTTTGTTTCCTATACTTGCCTCTGTAGCCATTTTCTTTTATATGAAAATGAGCCAAAGTCAACAAATGAACATGCAACAACCAACACAAGAAGGCATGCCAGACATGCAAAAAATGATGAAATACATGCTGTACTTCTCCCCTATTATGATGTTATTTTTCTTTAATCAATACGCTAGTAGTTTGAGTTTGTATTATTTTATTTCTAACTTACTTACGCTAACTATTATGTTTATTATTAAAAAATATATTATTGATGAAGATAAGATTCATGCTAAAATTCAAGAAAACAAAAAGAAGCCTAAAAAGCAAAGCAAGTTTAAAAAACGCCTTGCAGATGCTATGAAACAAGCACAAGAACAACAAGAAGCTCAAAAAAGAAAGAAAAAGTAGTGAATAGTGAGTAGTGAGTAGTGAGTAGTGAGTAGTGAGTAGTGAAACGGTCTTACGTCTTGAGACGGACACTACCAATTATTAAATTAAGTTTTGATTTCAAAAAACCAATACCATAACCCAAAAACTGAGTGTACGTTGCAATAATAGCCAAAAAAGCGACTTTTATACTTTTAGTTTGTAGCAAAGCATCTATAAAAATTACAACAAAATAAATGATTACGAAAATCAATAATTGCCAATAACCAAATATTGCAGCAATCAGTGCAAAATCAAAACCAATCATAAATAAACTAGGAAACCAATAGGTCAGTTTTGCGTGTGATGGGTATTTAGAATTTAATATAGGTCTTGCGCTACCAAAATTAAAAGTTTGCTTATAAAAAGCTTTTAAATTGGTTCTACGCTTATGATAAACAAAGGCATTTGCAATAAATTGTGTTTCAAAACCATGTTTCCAAAGTCTAAACGTTAAATCTATATCTTCGCCATATTTCATGTTAGAAAACCCTTTGGTCGCATAAAATGCTTTTTTAGAAATACCCATATTAAAACTTCGTGGCTGAAATTTACCAACCGCTTTCTTTTTACCACGAATACCACCTGTTGTTAAAAATGAAGTCATGGCATAACTAATTGCTTTTTGTAACGAAGTAAAATTTTTATGCGCTGCATCTGCTCCACCAAAGGCATCTGTAAAATTAGCATTCAATGCGTTTTCTACTTCTTGTAGATATTCTTTTGGTAGTAAAACATCTGAATCTAAAATAATAAAATAATTTCCGGTAGCATGTTGCATACCAAAGTTTCTACTTTGCCCAGCACCCGAATTTTCTTTACACAAATACCTTACATTTAATTGTGATTGAAACTGTGCTACGATAGACTTGCATGTATTTGTAGAACCATCTTCTACAATAATAATTTCAAAAGACTTTGTGTAATTCTGAAACGTTAACGTTTTTAATAATTCATGAATTTCATTGGGTCTGTTATAAACGGGTATTATGATAGAAAACTGCAAATTATTCATAAAAGCAAATGTAAACAAAAAACCTCGCTTCTAAAGAAGCGAGGTTTTAAAAATTAATTGGTTTTTATAAAACTATTTTTTTATAACTTTATAAGTACCTAATTGATTACCAACTTTTACTTTAACAACATAAACGCCAGTTGTTAAATTGCTCATACTAACTTCTGTTTGTACTGCATTTGGTTTTGCATTTAATACTTCTTGTCCTAATAAATTATAAATGCTAATCGTTTCAATAGTATCTAAAGCATTGAATCTTAAGATATCATTTACAGGGTTAGGATACATTGTAAAGCCTTCTATAACAGTACTCTCAACAGAAAGTGGTGCTGCCGTTATTTGAAAGTTATCAACAAAGAAATCATTATCCTCATTTGTAGTGTCAGAAAATGCATAAAAAGCAAACTTCGTTGTAGTATTATAGCCTGTTAAGGTAATTTCAGAAGCTGGTGTTCTTGCTACACCAATAGTACTTGTACTATCCCATCTTGTTAACTCTGTCCAAGTAGTACCGTCTTGAGTTACTAGTAAAGCAACATAATCATCTGCACCCCATACAGCTGGATTAGTAGTATTCCACGCTGTAAATGCCAAATCCATATTTAAATAATAAGTACCAGCAGACAAATCAAATTCAGGTGATATTAAATACTCATCAACAGATGTTCCCCAAATATTAATTTTTGCACTTTGACCATTGGCATGTGCAACATCATTACCATAATCATCATTAGTCCAACCAGAAGAAGTACCAGTAGGAGTGCCATAAACGCCTGCTGCTTCACTCCAAGCTAACCCAGGAAATGTAGTAAAATCATTTAAATAATCTGGCACAATAGGTGCAACAGGGGTTGTAAAAGCAAAAGGGCCAGACCAAACACTTGTAGAGCCACCACCACAATCTGAACGCACATAATATTCATAAGAAGTGGTAGGGTTTAACATCGTTTTAGTAAATGGGTTTGCCACTCCAGTATCGGTAGGAGTTCCTGTTGCAGCAGTACCTGCTATAACTACTTCTACGTCAAAAAGAGTTTCAGCACTTGTCCATCCCAAGTCTGCACTATTGATTGTTATGTTGGTAGCAGTTAATGTTGTTGGTGCTATACAAGCTGGAGGTGCTGCTGAAACTATTGTTGGTGATTGAAAACAAAAACCCCATTCCCATCCAGGACCTCCAACAGTATCATCATAATAAATTCTATATCTGAAACCTGAAAGTTGCGTAGCTGTAAAAGCAGCTATATCTAATACAGCTGTTGTATATGGTGCGGCTGTTCCTGCGCAAAATAAATCAGTCGGTGCACTTGCAGTATCTGCAGAAAAAGGAGTTCCTATGATATTCCATGTACTTGCATCAGCATCCCAATATTCGAATTGCAGAATATCATCATTATTAAAGTTAAATACATAATCTCCAGATATTGTAATCCAAGTTTCTCCAGCAGTACTTGCAGCAGTCAAATCAATCACTGGTGATTCTGCAGCAATATCATCATCACTACCATTACCAGCATCATCATCATCAAATGAGAAATTTGCTGTGGTTGTTGGATCTGCTTCAAATGCCGTTGCGCCAGTATTATAAGTTCCAGTTACAGTCCATGCTGCATTTGGCCAACTTGCGTTTTGATTAAGCACTTGCGCATTACTTTGCCACGAAAAAGTGGTTAAAAATAATACTGTTAATAATAAAGTAATTTTTTTCATATTAAAATGTTTTAAAGGTTAAATTGATTAAAAAATATTTTTACTAAGATATAAAAAATTTAATATGGTTCAACATAAACTGTTTATTTTTAAGATATCTGTAAACAAAAACAAAAAAAACACCTTCAAATTAATGAAAGTGTTAAGAAATGTGTATTTTAATAAATATTATTCAATAAATTTTTCCATTACAGCATCACTTACGCCCATATTTGAGAATCCGCCATCATGAAATAAGTTTTGTAAGGTCACTTTTTTAGTTAAATCAGAAAATAATGTAATAGTATAGTCTGCACACTCTAAAGCTGTTGCATTACCTAATGGTGACATTTTTTCTGCATAGGCTAAGAAGCCTTCAAAACCTTTTACGCCACTGCCAGCAGTTGTTGGCGTTGGTGATTGTGATATGGTATTAACGCGTACTTTATGGTCTTTTCCGAAGAAATACCCAAAGCTTCGTGCTATAGATTCTAAATAGGCTTTATTATCTGCCATGTCATTATAATCAGGAAAAACACGCTGTGCTGCCATATATGTCAAGGCTACAATGCTTCCCCATTCATTCATAGCATTACTGTTATACAATACATTCATCGTTTTATGAAAAGACAAAGCAGATACATCCATCCCTTTATGTGTAAAATCATAATTAGATGCAGTGTAATGCTTGCCTTTACGCACATTGATAGACATACCAATAGAATGAAGTACAAAATCTAACTTGCCGCCTAATATTTCTTGGGCTTTATCTACTAAGTTTTGCAAGTCTTCCATAGAGGTTGCATCTGCAGGGATTATTTGAGAGTTTGTTTTTGCTGCCAACTCATTAATTGTTCCCATTCGCATTGCTATAGGTGCGTTGGTTAGTACAAATTCGGCACCTTCTTCATGTGCACGTTCTGCAACTTTCCATGCGATTGATTTTGAATCTAAAGCCCCAAAAATGATTCCTTTTTTTCCTTTTAATAAATTATACATATATCTGTGTTTAATTGTTGATTTGTTATGTCTTTATTTCTTTGGTTTAAATACGACTAACCTTTACAAAGTTAATCATTTAATTTTTTAAATTTTCTCCCTTTTAATTTAATAGTTCTTTTGCATGTTGTTTTGCTGACTCTGAAGGGTTTTTACCACCAATCATACTCGCAATTTCTACAATGCGCTCTTGCGTATTTAATGGTTTTAATTTTGTATGTACTTTGTTAGCCTCTTCAACTTTATATACTTTTAATTGTTGCAGACCTGCTGCTGCAACTTGCGGCAAATGGGTTATGCTTATGACTTGCATGTTGCTAGCCATTTGTTTCATAATATGCGCAATACTTTTTGATATTTCTCCAGAGACACCTGTATCAATTTCATCAAAAATAATGGTCGGTAATTTTGTGTAATTTGATAGAATACTTTTTATAGAAAGCATAATTCTAGACAATTCACCGCCAGAAGCCACTTTTTTAAGCGCTTTAAAGGCTACTCCTTTATTGGCAGAAAACAAAATTTCTAAGCCATCTATACCATTATCTTGAAAGGTGTCTAAAGTTTGCATTTCAAATTTAATATGTGCATTTGGCATTTCTAATTGTTGCAAATTTTCTTTTAATTGTTTTTCTAACTTAGGAATTGCTTTTTTTCTGTTTTCTGAAATCTTTTTTGCAAGCTTCATAAGCTTGTCTTTGCTTAAATTAATTGCAGTTTCAGCAGTTTTTATGGTTTCTGAAGCATTTTCTACAATCGCAATTTTTTGTTGCAACAGTTCTTTTTTAGTTAGCAATGCTTCTATACTAGCAACACTGTGCTTTGCTTGTAAATTTAAAATTAATTGCAATCTGTTATTTAGTGTTTCTAACTCACTTGGGTTAAAATTGGTGTTTTCACTTAAAGATGCTAGTGCTGCTACAATATCAATAAGCTCTATTGACACACTTTCTGTTCTGGTAAAAAGGTCTTGATATGCTTCTGAAAAAGGACTTATATTTTTAAGATTATTTTTAAAATGAGCTAACATATCTAACAAGCCTACTTCTTCTGTTGTTGCTGTATTAATTGCATTTAACAAATTACTTTTAATAACCTCTGCATTGTTAACTACTTCTAATTGTTGCTCTATCTGTTCTTGCTCATTCGTAATTAAATTAGCAGCTTCTAACTCATCATAAAGATGCAAATTATAGTCAAATGCTTCTTTTGATGTTTTTTGCTTTTCTAACAATGTTATCAATTGTTGTTTTGCTTTTTTATAGATCTTTAATTCTAATTGATAAGCAGTAATTAACTTTTGGTTTAAAGCTAAAGCATCTAGTAAATTATAATAAAACTGTACTTCTTCTAACTGCTTTGTTTGATGTTGTGAATGAACATCTATTAAGTACTTACTCAAAGTAGTTAATACATGTAGGTTTGTAGGTGTGTCATTTACAAAAGCACGCGATTTTCCGTTGGGTAGAATCTCTCTTCTTAAAATTGTAACGGAATCATAATCTAGATCATTTAATGTGAAGAAATTTTGTAATTCGTAGTTATCTATATCAAACTCAGCTTCAATAATACATTTAGATTCTTTGTTATGTAAATGTGTTTTATCTGCTCTTTTACCCAATACCAACCCTAAAGCACCCAATAAAATTGATTTACCGGCACCTGTCTCGCCTGTAATGGTTGTAAAACCTTCTTGAAATTCAACTTGAAGTTGATCTATTAATGCGTAATTTTTTATGGTTAGATTGGTTAGCATCTATAAAAATGAATGACAAAAAATTAGTTTCCGAAGAAACTATCAGGTTACTTTATTTTATTCCACTTCGGAAGGTTAATTGGAGAGAGTTTGATTAAGTTTTCTCTAACAGATGCTACATCTACATTTGGGCCTCCTTTATAGATATTTACTAATTCTTCTGCCTTAGCATCCATAAACACCCTCATAATAAAAGAATTTCTTCTAACATTATTAACTTTTATCAAACTTTTTATAACATTAGAAATGATATCTTTGGCTTTTTTCTTATCATCTTCCATGGTATCTAAGCCTTTAAGGTGGTAGGTATAAAAAGCATTTCTAAAACCTGTAAATTGAGGAGCTAATAAATCATCTATCAACTTAAACCTTGTATTATTTCCATCTTTTAGGTTCCAACCTTTATATTCGCTTTGCTGGGCTTGATTCACTACGTTTTCTGCTTTTTTAAAATAGGGTGTACCTCCATTTAACGCAAAAGTATCTGCATCTAGCCCTAAAACAGTATACACATAAAATGAAAGAACAGATATTAAGTTTGATTGGAAGGAGTTTTCATTGTATTCTAAGGGCTCGTATTCTGTATAACTAAAAGCAAAATTTCTATCTTTCATATTAAAAATGGGCGTTAAATAATTTGTATTGTAGACGGGGCGTGTAGCCTGTACTTGAATGCTACCTTTAAAATCATTGGTACCTGTTTGCTCTAAGATTGTAATGGTAATTGAGCAATTAATTTTTTCTTGAGGCTTAAAATTTTGATTTGTCCATCTGGTTTGATTTACAAATTCTTTGATAGCATTTTGCATGGTTACAAAAATCTGTTTGTTAGAACCTGGAATTTTATCTGCATTTACTTCTACATTACAGTCTAGCTCTTGTGCAGAAATCTGAAATGATATGAATAGAAATAAAAGTATTTTTATTTTTTTAAGCATTGATTTGTTTGAGTATTTCATTAAAAATATCTTTGGCTACTTCGGTTTTAGATTTTAGGCTAAATTCCGAAATATTTTCCAATTTATCTATAAGTGTAATTTTATTTGTTGCTGTCTTAAAACCTGCTCCTTTATCTTGTAAGGAATTTAAGACTATCAAATCTAGATTTTTGCGTTTTAATTTCCCTTTGGAATTTTCTAGTGCGTTATTGGTTTCTAAAGCAAATCCAACTAAAAATTGATGTTTTTTTTGTGCGCCTAAAGAGGCTAAAATATCTTTTGTTTTTTCTAATTCAATTGTTAGTGTAGCATCTTTCTTTTTAATTTTCTGAGCAGCTACATGTTTTGGTTTGTAATCTGCAACGGCAGCAGATAAAATAGCAATAGCTATATCTTTATAGTATAAATGTACAGCGTTATACATTTCTTGCGCACTTACAACATCTATCCTTTTTATTAACGCATGCGAAACGGTTTCATTGCTTACACCGGTTATTAAAATGACTTCTGCACCTAAATTAGCGGCTTGTTTTGCTAATTCGAAGCCCATTTTACCACTTGAATGGTTGCCGATAAACCGTACTGGGTCTATTGCTTCATAAGTAGGCCCTGCTGTTATCAATACTTTTTTACCGTATAATGGCAATGATGATAAGATATCTTTCTCTATAAAAGCAATGATATCTTCTGGCTCTGCCATACGCCCTTTTCCTATGAGTCCGCTTGCTAATTCTCCGCTTGTTGCAGGTATCATTTTATTTCCGAAAGAAATTAATGCATCCATACTTTTTTTTGTTGATGGATGTTGATACATGTCTAAATCCATTGCTGGTGCAAAATATACGGGACATTTTGCCGATAAATAAGTTGCTAGAAGTAGGTTGTCACAAGTGCCATTAGACATTTTTGACAATGTATTTGCCGTAGCAGGTGCAATAATCATTAAATCTGCCCAAAGGGCTAGTTCTACATGGTTGTTCCAAAGTTCATTTTCTTCTTCTTTGTCATAGAAAGTAGAAGCGACTGGATTTTTAGAAAGTGTAGATAAAGTAAGTGGCGTTATAAAGTCTTTAGATGCAGGCGTCATAACAACTTTAACTTGTGCGCCTGCTTTTATGAAATACCGAACAATATGTGCAGATTTATAAGCAGCAATGCCAGCAGTGATGCCTACTAGTATTTTTTTACCACTTAAAATTGACATGTATTATTCGTTTGTTTCTGGGGTTCTATAGTATGTGCCTTCTGTCAACCACTCTTCTATGGCGATTGCAGTAGGTTTTGGTAATCTTTCGTAAAATTTAGAAACCTCTATTTGTTCTTTATTTTCGAAAACTTCTTCTAAACTATCATTAAATGTAGCAAATTCGTCTAATTTTTCTAGCAATTCATCTTTTAACTCTACGCTAATTTGTGTAGCTCTTTTAGAAATGATATTGATTGCTTCGTAAATATTATTTGTTGGAGCTTCTATTGCATTTTTATCGTACGTAATGGTAGATGTTTCTGCATTTGTTTTTTTATAATCCATGGTAAATTATTTAAGAGTTTGTTACTGTTTGTAATTCTTTTACAAGTTTTTTCTGAAGTTTTTCTGCTTCTTTTAAAAACTTAGAGTTGGCATAGCTACGCTTTAATTTATCAAAATTAGATAGCGCATTATTGATTCTTTCTTCTTTTTTTGTTGAGATGCTTTGCATACCTAATTTGTAGGCTGCTTTAAACTTTAAATACATTGCTTCTTCGCGGTATTTGGTTCCTAGATAATTAGTCATCAAATTATCAAAAGCTACAATTGCTGATTTGTAATTTTGAGGATTATAATCACCTGTAAGCAAGTATTGTTTAGCCGTTTCAAAAGCTTTTCTTTCTAATTTTCCTTGCAATTCTTTCATGATGCTATTTGCTTCAGAAATGTATGATGAATTTGGATAGGTATCTATAAACTTTTGCATTGCAACAATGGCTTTTTTTGTTGCAGTTTGATCTAGGCTATAAATTGGTGACTCAAAATAATAACTTTTTGCAGATAAATATGAAGCCTCTTCTATTTTAGAACTTCTTGGGTAATTTTTTGTGAATTTATCTAAATGATATGCAGACAAGCTATAATCTTTTGCTTTAAAATAGGCATTTGACAGCATGTATTGAATACGCTCCATTTGGGGTTTTCCGCGATAAGCTGGCACTACTTTTTCAAATAAGGTAATGGCTTTGTCAAACTTACCTGCTTCATACAGCTTTGTTGCTGTTTTATACCGCTCACTTGGTTCTCCTTTATTTAAGGCGTGTTGATATTCTGTACATGAAGTTAATACAAGTATTAGTATTAAAACAGAAATATATTTTTCAATTTTTAGCATTTGGCAAAATTACGTATTTAGATTGGATTATTAAAATATTTTCTTTGCTTCTTAATAGAGCTTCAGAATTTACAAAAATAAGGAGCTTCTACTATCTTTACTTGATAAATATGCTAATTGTTTGTTAAACTATCTATGGTATGTTTTTACAAAATTTTCTAGCAAGCCTTGCAATTCTTTACTAGCTACTACCAAAGGCAAACGTACTGTTGGCTCACATAGCTTCAAAATATGAAGGAGGGCTTTTATTCCTGCTGGATTATTTTCTTTAAAAATTAAAGAAATACTATCCCATAATTTAAAATATAAAGCGTATGCTTCTATTGCATTTCCTTTTAAAGCTAACTTTATAACTTTAGAAAAATCTTTAGGCAATGCCTGCCCAATGACAGAAATAACTCCTGCCCCACCTGCCAGGGTTACAGCTAATGCTAAATCATCATCACCAGATATGATTAAAAATTCTGATGGTTTATTTTTTATTAACTCTAAATATTGAACTAAATTATTACCTGCTTCCTTTACGGCAATAATGTTTTTAAAATCACGCGCTAGTCTTAAAATGGTGTCTGGCTCCATGTTTTTTGCGGTTCGCCCAGGCACATTGTACAGAATAAGTGGTTTTTTACTTACTTGAGCAATGGCCTTAAAATGCTGATAAAAACCTTCTTGTGTGGGTTTACTGTAATAAGGAGCTACAGATAAAATAGCATCTATTTCTGATAAATCTGTTTTGTTTATTTCTTCTATTACGGCTTGGGTGTTATTACCGCCAACACCTAATACTAATGGCACACGACCAGCATTTGTAGTGGCAATTACTTTAATAATTTCTTGCTTTTCTTTGTACGTTATCGTGGTGCTTTCACCTGTAGTACCACTTATTACTAAATAATCTATACCATTATCTATATTAAAAAGTACTAACTTTTTTAATGCAGTAAAATCTATACTTAAATCTTTTTTAAATGGTGTTATGAGTGCTACGCCGGTTCCTTTAAATTGCTGCATGGTATTTTATTTAAAATCTGTAAATATTTTTTTAATTCATTCGAAAATAATTTTATCTCTTTCACATCAACAGTAAACATTAAGTCAAACATTCTATCATCTAGATTTGCAGTACCAACTTTTAAAGGCACTTGACAACAGGATGTTAATAAATTAATATACATATTATTAGATTCGGCTAGATGTATTAACACATCATGTTTTTTATCTAAAATGTTTTGTAATTTGCTATCACTAATTTTACCATTCCAACGAAAACTCTTTGGTGAAAAACAAATGGTTTCTGCTGTGATAGGTTGCTCTTTTTTTTGAAAAACCAATATATCAATAGCTTCTTTTGGTAAAAGAAGTTTTTCAGAAAACTCATTAAGTAAGACCTCTTTCTGAAAATTAGTTTCAGAAGTTACAATCAATACCTTGGTAATATATTTTTCTTTAGAAAATACTTGAATACGTTTAGAAAGTGATTTTTCAAAACGTTTTTGAATTCTATTTTCTTTTATACCAGCAAAAATCATGTATCTTTACATTTGAAGTACAAACTTACTAAAACAGATCTTTAATACCTTCTTTTAATGAAAAAATATCATCTCTTATTATTTTTTATTCTTTTACAAATTGCTTGTAAAAAAGAACCTTTAGCGCTTTCTCAAATTAAAGGAAAACGGATTGCTGTATCTAATAAAATTAAATCAAACAAAGTTATTGACTCTTTTATAAAACCGTTCAAAGAAAAAATTGATAAAAGTATGGGTAAAATTCTTAGCTATGCTTCAAAAAATATGCATAAAAAAGATGGTGAGCTAGAATCTACCGTTGGTAACTTAATGGCAGATATTGTACATCAACAAGCGCAACCTATTTTTCACAAACGTACTGGAAAATCTATCGACTTTACACTCTTAAACTATGGAGGCATCCGTTCTGGTATTTCTAAAGGTCCTGTTACTACAAGAACAGCTTTTGAGTTAATGCCTTTTGAAAATTCTATTGTTGTTGTAGAACTTACTGCAAAAAAAGTAAACCAATTAATCACTTATCTGGCAAAGGGTAAAAAAGCGCACCCTATATCTCATTTAACGATTGAATTAGATAAAGATTACAACCTTAAAAAAGCACGTATTAATGGCAAAAAAATAAATAAAAATCGTACTTATTTTGTTGCAACAAATGATTATTTACAACATGGTGGTGACAGAATGAACTTTTTTAGTAACCCTGTTTCTTTACATGTACTCGATTATAAAATTAGAAATGCGTTATTAGATTCATTTCAAAAAATAGACACCTTACCTGCAATTTTAGACAATCGTTTTATCAGATCAAAAAATTAAATACAAATGAAAAGAAGAACCTTTATACAAAACTCATTAGCAACATCTGCATTTGTAACTCTTGGTGGATTATCTCTACAAAGTTTTGGCGCATCCAAAAAGAAAATTACGATTTTACATACCAATGATGTACATAGCCATATAGATCCATATCCTGCAACAGACCGCAGAAATGCAAATCAAGGTGGTGTATCTAGACGTGCTACACTCATTTCGAAATTTAGAAATGAAAATCCACACACACTTCTGTTAGACGCTGGCGATATCTTTCAAGGCACGCCGTACTTTAATTATTACGGTGGAGAATTAGAGTTTAAACTTATGAGCATGCTTGATTACGATCTGGCTACTATCGGAAATCATGACTTTGACAATGGCATTGACGGACTCTTTAAACAATTACCACACGCAAAATTTGAGTTTGTTTCTGCTAATTATGATTTTAAAAATACGGTTATGGATACGCATGTAAAACCCTATAAAACCTTTGTTAAAAATGGTATTAAAATAGGCGTTTTTGGCTTAGGAATTAAACTTGAAGGTTTGGTTGACAAACGTATGTACAAAGAAACAAAATACCACGATCCAATAGAAACTGCACAAGATATGAGTAGAATTTTACGTGAAGATGAACACTGTGATTTGGTTATTTGCTTATCGCATATTGGATACTTTTACAAAAAAAATCCTTCTAAAGTAAGTGATTTAATTTTGGCGCGTAAAACAAAAGGTATTGACTTGATTATTGGTGGTCATACGCACACTTTTTTAAAGAAACCAACAATTGAAAAAAATAGTGTTGGAGAAAATGTACTTGTCAATCAAGTTGGCGCCTATGGTTTGTATTTAGGTAAAATAGATTTCTATTTTGACAGTGCAAAAAATGTTTCAGCAAACGGAAGCTCTATTATTGTCTAGACTATCAAAATGATTTGTGCTTTTTTTAAAAAGCTAACTAGATAGCAATGCTAAATAATCATCTTCAGATATTAATGGGATTTCTAATGCTTTTGCTTTTTCTAACTTGCTTGGTCCCATGTTTTTCCCAGCAACTATATAACTTGTCTTTTTAGAGATAGAACTAGATACTTTTCCGCCATTATCTTCTATAGATTTTTTAAGCTCTGGTCTACTCATTTTAGAAAACACACCCGAAACTACAAAGATTTGCCCTTGTAATTTATTGGTTTTACCTATTAAAGAAGCAGCAGAAACTTCTAATTGAACTCCATGATTTTTTAATCGTTCTATAAGATGAATCGATACCAAATCATTCGAAAAATCTACAATGCTTTGCGCTATACGATCTCCTATTTCATCTACAGCAACCAGCGTTTCAAAACTTGCTTGCATCAATGCATTCATGGTTTTAAAATGGCGGGCTAATTTTTTAGCAACAGTTTCGCCTACAAAACGAATACCTACGGCAAATAACACTTTTTCAAATGGCATTTGCTTTGAAGCCTCTATTCCTTTTACAATGTTTTCGGCAGATTTTTCTGCCATGCGCTCTAACGGAATTATTTGCGCCGCCTTTAAATCATATAAATCTGCATAATTGGCAATCAAACCTTCGTTATAAAATAAAGCGACCGTTTCTGCACCCAAACCATCAATATCCATTGCTTTTCTCGAAATAAAATGCTGAATTTTAGCAATGATTTGTGTTGGGCAGCCATTAAAATTAGGACAGTAATGCTTTGCGTCTCCTTCTTTTCTTACCAATGCAGTTTGACAATCTGGACATTGCGAAATATAGGTCGTTTTTTGAGAGTTAGAAGGGCGTTTTGTCAAATCTACGCCCACTACCTTTGGTATAATTTCACCACCTTTTTCTACAAAAACGGTATCTTGCTCTCGAATGTCTAGCAATGCAATTTGATCTGCATTATGCAAAGAAGCGCGCTTTACTGTAGTGCCTGCCAATTGTACTGCCTCTAAATTTGCAACTGGTGTAATAGCACCCGTCCTACCTACTTGATACGTGATTTTATGTAGTACTGTAGCTACTTGTGCTGCTTTAAATTTATAGGCAATTGCCCAACGCGGTGCTTTAGAAGTAAAGCCTAATTCTTCTTGCTGAATAATACTATTAACTTTTACAACTACACCATCTGTTTCATAAGGCAATTGGTGTCTTTTCTGATTCCAAATGTCTATAAATTGAAAAACTTGCTCTAAATTTTTGGCAATAGTGATGGTCTTCGGAATTTTAAAACCTGCCAGACTTGCTTGCTGCAATGCTTCATAATGCGTTTTAAAAGGTATTCTAGCTGCCACTACTTGATATAGTAAGCAGTCTAAAGGTCTTTTTGAAACCTCTGCACTATCTTGTAATTTTAAACTCCCACTTGCAGTGTTTCTTGGGTTTTTATAAGGATCTTCGCCATCATTTATACGCTGTTCATTCATCTTATTAAAACCATCTAAAGGCAAAATAATTTCTCCTCTAATTTCAAAAGTATCTAAAAAAGGCTTTTGTAGTTGTAACGGAATTGAATGGATTGTTTTAATATTATTAGTAACATTATCACCTTTAAATCCATCACCTCGCGTAACTGCTTTTATAAGTTTTCCTGCTTTATAAGACAAATTGATAGAAGCGCCATCATATTTTAATTCACAAGTGTATTCAATAGCTGTTGCACCCAACATTTTTTGAACACGCTTTTCCCATTCATACAAATCTTCTTTGGAATAACTATTATCTAAAGAATACATGCTGTTTAAATGTATTTCTGTTTCAAAATTTTTAGTAATACTTCCACCTACACGTAAAGTGGGTGATGTGGCATCGTAAAATTCTGGATGCGCTTGTTCTAAAGCTTGTAGTTGCTTTAGTTTTGTGTCAAATTCATAATCAGTAATGGTAGCATTATCCAATACGTAATAATTATAATTATGATGACGAAGCTCTTTGCGAAGTGTTTCTATGTGTTGTTCAATATTCATCTCTAGAAAATAAGCAAATTAGATTGCCTTTTGATGCTAAAAATAAAGATTTTTTAGTTGCTACAAAAGATATTTTAGCCTTTAATGAAGTGTATTAAAAAACCTCATTGAAATACAATAAGGTTTTTGATATTATATAATATTTAGCAATTAGTAATATGTAAAGCGTCTTACTTTGGCAATGTATTTTGCTAAACGCATTACTTGGTGGCTATATCCATATTCATTGTCATACCAAATATAAAGAATGGCAGATGTTCCATCTGGCGAAACAATAGTCGCCTTACTGTCATAAATTGAAGGTGAAGTACCACCTATAATGTCAGAAGAAACTAATTCATTACTTAATGAATATTGAATTTGCTCAACCAAATCACCTTCTAGTGCATATTTTTTAAAAGTAGCATTAATTTCTTCTACAGTGGTCTTTCTGGTTAATTCTAATTTTAAAATAGCTAAAGAGCCATTTGGTACTGGCACTCGAATAGCATTTGAGGTCAATTTACCTTCTAAAGATGGCAATGCCTTAGAAACAGCTTTACCAGCACCCGTTTCTGTAATAACCATATTAACAGCTGCTGCTCTACCTCTACGGTATTTTTTATGCATATTATCTACCAAATTTTGGTCGTTTGTGTAGGCATGAATGGTTTCTAAGTGCCCTTTTTGTAAACCAAAATTATCTTCTATAACTTTTAAAATCGGAGTAATTGCATTGGTCGTACAAGAAGCTGCAGAAAAAATATTGATTTCGTCTGAGCTATATTCTAGATGGTTTACACCATGTACAATATTAGGTATTCCTTTACCTGGCGCTGTTAACAAGACTTTATCTGTACCTTTTGCTACCAAATGTCTACTCAAAGCTTCTTTGTCTCTAAAAGCACCAGTATTATCTATAACAAGAGCATTGTCTATACCATATTGTGTATAATCTATGGTTTCTGGCGCATTGGCACTTATCATATAAACAGTTGTACCATTAATAATTAAGGCTTTGTTTTCTATATCTATACGTACGGTGCCTGGAAAATTACCATGTACCGAATCATTTCTTAATAAAGAAGCTCTTTTTTCTAAAACAATTTCGTTGATTTCACCTCGCGTTACAATGGCGCGTAAGCGCATTTGCTTGCCTTTACCAGTACGTGTCATAAGCTCACGTGCTAACAATCTACCAATTCTTCCAAAACCATATAAAATAACATCTTTGGGTGTTATTTCTTCATTTTTATTAGCTTCGGAAAGTTTTTGAGCAACAAAACCTACAACATCATCACTTGCATCAATATGATACTCGAAAGCAAGTTTGCCAATATCTAATTTTGACGGAGCAATTTCTAATTGCTTAATTGCCCTTGCAATTTCTACAGCGTCAAAAACAGAAATAGGTTTTTGAACAAAGTCACCTGCGTATTCTAATAAGTTAAGAATCTGACTCACATTTCTATCAATCAGTTGATTTCTGAAAAGTACTAATTCTACGGTGTGATCATACCATAAATCACTTACTATTTTAATAAATTCTACGGTTGCTCTTCTTCTATCAGCCTGAAAAGAAAGCTCTTTTTCGTAAATTTCGTTGTTTGACATATTTAATTGTTAAAAGTTGAGCAAAAGTACATTATTTAATCTTTTTTTTTAATAAAAAGTCCTCTTAATTTTTAGCTGTAAAAATTAAGAGGACTTTGATAAGTAACTAAGAAATTAAGAATTACCTGTACGTAAAATACTCGCGTTGACCTTGTGTATTTAACATTTCTAATCTAAAATATTTTGTACTAGCTTGTTGAGAAACTACTGTTTTGGCTTGCTCTAAAGAATAAATTTTATGATTATTTATAGAGAGTAGCACATAACCAGGTTTTACTCCAAACTGAATTAAATCTTTATTGGTAATTGCATTTACTCTTAAACCATAATCTAATTGTAAATTGGATTTTGCTTTTGGCGATAAGGGCTCTAATTCTATTCCAAAAGTTTCTATGGTACCTTTATCATCGTTTTTTGTTAAGGTTACTTCTAATACTTCTAATTCTCCGTTTCTATTAATTGCAACTTCTACAGTATCATTTGGACCTTTTGAACGTAAAAACCCTTTTAAATCTGCAAAGGTGTTGATTTTAACATCATCAAGACCTATAATGATGTCGCCTGCTTTAATACCTGCTTTTTCTGATCCAGAATTTTTTACAACAGCACTTACATAAAAGCCTTCTGTTAAATCAATTTTAAGTTCTTTAGATAAAATGCTATTTAGCTCATCACCTCTTACCCCTAAAATTGCTTTTTGTACGTTTCCAAATTCCATAATATCTTCTATTACTTTTTTCGCAATATTAGATGGTACCGCAAAAGAATAACCGATAAAAGAACCTGTTCTGGAAGAAATGGCAGTATTTATTCCAATTAATTCGCCTCTAGTGTTTACCAAAGCTCCTCCACTATTTCCTGGGTTTACGGCTGCATCTGTTTGAATAAAAGAATCTATATTAGTATTGCCATCTAAATCTCTTCCTTTAGCACTCACAATACCCGCTGTTACAGTAGATGTAAGATTGTAAGGATTCCCGACAGCCAGCACCCACTCGCCTACCTTTATCATATCAGAATTTCCGAAGGGTATAAACGGTAAATTTTTAGCATCAATTTTAAGCAAAGCAATATCATTAGTTGTATCTGTACCAACTAAAGTAGCTTTGTATGTTTTTTTATCATTTAAAGTAATTTCTATTTCATTGGCGTTAGCAATAACATGATTGTTGGTAATAATATAACCATCTTCAGAAATGATAACACCACTACCTGTACCTATTTGAGGTATTTGCCTAACACTACTTCTGCCGTAAAAATATTGATCAAATGGAGATTGAAGTGTTTTTATAGCCGTATTTTTAACATGTACAACGGCATGAATGCTATTTTCTGCAATACTAGAAAAATCTTTTGTTTCAATATCAGCAACATTCATAGTGTTATAAGATGCTTGTTGTATTACTGCATTTTGAAACTTAGATGAAGTTGGACTATTTACTAATTTTGGCTGTTCAATAAAATATGTATACCCTGCCAAGGTAAACACGCCTCCTAAAATGGCAATAAATAAAGTTGTTGCTATTTTTTTCATGGTTATGAGTTAAAAATTATTAATTAGTATATTATATTGATACTCAAAATTATGATTTTTATTGTTTATTTTTAAATGTTTTAACGAATCTTAACGAGTTTTAACGCTTTTTAACATTCTTATTTTACTTTACAATTTTTATGTATTTTTGCAGTGTATGAAATTTACTTTTTATAAATATCAAGGCACAGGAAACGATTTTATTTTGATTGACAATCGTCAAGAAAAATTTGATAAAAATAATGTGAAATTTATAGCACATCTATGTGATCAGAAATTTGGAATTGGTGCTGACGGATTGCTTTTGTTAGAAAAATCTAGTGCTGTAGATTTTAAAATGGTCTATTACAATGCTGACGGTAACGAAAGTACCATGTGTGGTAATGGCGGTAGATGCATAGTTGCATTTGCAAAAAAGCTGGGTATCATTTCTGATAAAACAACATTTGAAGCTATAGACGGCCTACATTATGCTACAATTAATGAAGATATTGTTAGTTTGCAAATGATAGATGTCGATACCATTTCTAAACATGATACATATTTGTTTTTAGATACTGGCTCTCCACATCATGTTGCTTTTATTGACAATGTTAAAAGTTTTGATGTAAAAACTAAAGGCAAAGAAATTAGATATGGAAAGCCTTATTTTGAAGAAGGTACAAATGTTAATTTTGTAGAGCAAACTGCCAATGACAGTTTTAAAGTAAGAACCTATGAACGTGGTGTAGAAGACGAAACCTTAAGTTGTGGTACTGGTGTTACTGCCGTAGCATTAGCAGCTTTTAAAGCTGGTTTAACAACAAATACAAATGTGAAATTAGAAACACTTGGTGGCATGTTAGAGGTTTCTTTTAATACTAAAAGCAATCACTTTAATTCTATCTTTTTAAAAGGACCTGCGACTTTTGTTTTTGAAGGTAAAATAGAAAACACATGCTATTAAACGACAAAAACATCCAATTAAGAGCATTAGAAACTAGCGATTTAGATTTTTTATTTGACATTGAAAACAACACCAATTTGTGGCAAGTAAGCAATACCTTAACACCATTTTCTAAAGATCTTTTAAAGCAATATCTTGCAAATGCACATCAAGATATATACGAAGCCAAACAATTGCGGCTAGTCATACAAAGCAAAAATAACGCTGTTGGTCTTATAGATTTATATGACTTTGACCCTAAACATAAAAGGGCGGGCATTGGCATTGTTATTTTAGAAAAATTCCAAGGCAAAGGGTTTGCATCAAGTGCCTTATCAATACTTTTAAAATATGTATTTAATATATTAGATTTGCATCAAGTTTACGCATCTATTACAAATGATAATCACAAAAGCTTGCTTTTATTTGAAAAACATGGGTTTTTAAAAGTAGGTATTAAAAAAGATTGGATCTTTTATCAAGGAGAATATAAAGACGAAATTCTTTACCAACGTTTTCAATAAAATTTCTTATATTTAACATATTCTCCTCATTATCGGTTTTTTGTTAAGATTTTCATAAAAAAACAATCCGTATTCACTTATTCATTGCATATAATAAAAAAAGTGTATCTTTGCACTCGCTTTTAAACAGGCTTATATATTTTGTAAGCCATAAATAAAAGTAACATGAAAAAAAGACATTTATTTAGTATTCTAGTAATCCTCTCTTTAATCTTAGTAGGTTTTACCAATCGTACTACTTCTAGCAATTTTGAAACCAAAGCTAGCATTGCAACTGTGATGGATTTTAACACTCATAACATGCAATCTATTCCTTTACTTGGAAAAACATTTGTTGGGTTTAAAGAAGCCATTGGGTTTAAAGAATCTCAAAGTCAATACAATAGGGTAAATAAATTGGGGTATTTAGGTAAGTATCAGTTTGGAAAGAATACTTTAAAACGCTTAAAAATATACGATACAAAAGTTTTTTTAAATAACCCTAAATTACAAGAAGATGCATTTATTGCGCTTTGCGCAATAAATAAATGGATTTTAAGAAAAGACATTAAACGCTTTGAAGGAAAAATTATAAATGGTGTCAAAATTACCGAATCTGGTATTTTGGCAGCTGCGCATTTATCTGGTGCTGGTAGCGTAAAAAAATACCTACGCAGCTATGGCTCACAAACCTTTAGTGATGCTTTTGGTACAAGTATAAAATCGTACTTAAGAAAATTTGCAGGCTATGATACTTCATTTATTGAAGCCAATCAAAAACCTATTCTTTAATAATAGTGCCCGTCTAAAGACGTTGAGACCGTTTCACTATTAGACGAAAGATAAAAGACTTGATTGCAACTATACAATAAGCAATTATTTGAAAATTATTATTTTGGTTATAAAAACGCTTTGCATCTGCTTAGTGTTTTTTTTTATAATTTATGAATAATAAAAATTGTTGGTCGTTTATGAATTTGAATAGGCACACGTTTCCACTCTTGAATACTCAAGGTTTTTATCATTTCTGAAGGCAAGGTAATATCACAAGCTACGCAAAGCTTTGTAGAGGAAGATAGCATGGCTTTTAAATCTGCAAAGAGCTTCTCATTTCTATACGGTGTTTCTATAAAAATTTGAGATTGATTACGATCAAAAGATCGTTTTTCTAAATTTTTTATAGCTTTTTTACGTTCGCTTTTATCAATCGGTAAATACCCATTAAAAGCAAAGTTTTGACCGTTTAACCCTGAAGCCATCATAGCCAAAATAATTGATGAAGGTCCAACCAAAGGAATGACTTGAATATTTTTTTTATGCGCCAAAGCAACCATATTAGCACCTGGATCTGCAATGGCAGGAACACCTGCTTCTGAAAGTAAACCTACAGAAATACCAGTATCACAAACGTCTAAATACTGCTGCGTATCCATTTCATCTACATGTTTTCCTAAAGGAAAAAGTTGCAAGGTGCTTTGTTCTTTTTGAGGTGCTATTTTTTTAATAAAACGTCTTGCTGTTTTTTGATTTTCTACGATAAAAACATCGAGCCTTTCTATGGTCTTTTTTACTGTTTCTGGCAAAACTTCTAAAGGTTCATTATCTCCTAAAGTAGTCGGTATTAAATAGAGTTTACCTTTCGTCATCTGTATGCAAGTTGTTAGCAATTACAAAACAAGCTTCATTTAACATTTTATAAACAGTTTGAAAGCCCATTTCTCCACCATAATAAGGATCTGGAATATCTAGATTTTCGCCTTCAAAAAGTTCATTTAAAATAAGTTTTACTTTTTGCTTATCTGCTTCGTTTCTTGCTAAGCGGATTATGTTTCTATAATTAGCGCCATCCATTGCGTAAATAAGATCAAATGCATCAAAATCTGCAACGGTAAATTTTCTTGCAACTTGATCATCAATAGAAATTTGATGCTTTTTAGCAATTGCACGAGATCTTTTATCTGGTTGCTGACCAATATGAGAAGATCCTGTTCCTGCAGATTCAACGGTAATTTTTGTAGTATCTACTTTAGATTTTAAAATACCTTCTGCCAGTGGTGATCGGCAAATATTTCCGAGGCAAACCATTAAAATTTTCATAGTGAGAAGTTTTCAGAAAAACAATGCAACAAAGATACTAAAAAGTAAGCTTTTTAGTCAAATCTTCTACATATTTACGAAACTGCTTGTCGGTTTCTGTTAGGTTATCTACGGTTTTACAAGCATGTAAAACGGTAGCATGATCTCGTTTACCAATTTGCGAGCCAATACTTGCTAAAGATGCTTTGGTCATACGTTTTGCAAAAAACATGGCTAATTGCCTTGCTTGTACGATATGTCGTTTTCTTGTTTTAGATTGTAAAGTAGCTACATCTAAATCAAAATAGCTAGACACTACTTTTTGAATGTAATCTATAGAAACTTCGCGCTTTGTAAATTTAACAAACTTATCTACAATTTGTTTTGCCAAAGCAATAGAAAACTCTTTGCGATTAAAAGAAGCTTGTGCAATCATAGATATTAAAACGCCTTCTAATTCACGTACATTTGATTTTATATTTTTAGCAATATATTCTATAATATCTGCTGGCATATCAACACCATCTCTAAAGAGTTTACGTTGTAAGATGGCTATTCTAGTTTCGTAATCTGGCACTTGTAATTCTGCAGACAAACCCCATTTAAAACGCGATAACAAACGCTGTTCTATATCTTGCATGTCTACGGGCGCTTTATCTGAAGTCAATATTACTTGCTTGCCATTTTGGTGCAAATGGTTGAAAATATGAAAAAAGACATCTTGTGTACCTGTTTTTCCTGAAAGAAATTGCACATCATCAACAATCAAAACATCTATCATTTGATAAAAATGAATAAAGTCATTACGATTGTTATTTTTAACTGAATCTGTGTATTGCTGTGTAAATTTTTCTGAAGAAATATAGAGTACCGTTTTTTCTGGGTACTTATCTTTAATCTCTACACCAATTGCATGTGCAATATGTGTTTTTCCTAAACCTACGCCTCCATAAATCAACAAAGGATTAAATGAAGTGCCACCTGGTTTATTTGCTACTGCAATTCCTGCAGAACGGGCTAATCTATTTGAATCTCCTTCTATAAAATTTTCGAAATTATAGTTAGGATTTAACTGTGATTCTATTTTTACTTTCTGAATACCAGGAATTACAAATGGATTGTGTAAAGCTCTTTTGGTTAACTCTAACGGTACTGTAACACCTTGAGAATTTAAGGGGTTTCTATTAGAACTAGGAAATTTTACCGTCTGTGGACTCGTATTACTATACGAGTTCTCCATTTTTACATCATAAATTAATTTGGCGCCATCTCCTAACTGCTTCATTAAAGCAACACGCAATAATTTAATATAATGCTCTTCTAACCACTCATAAAAAAACTTACTAGGTACTTGAACAGTTAAAGCATCTCTTTCTAACTTTACAGGTTTAATTGGTTCGAACCAAGTTTTGTATGCTTGTGGTTTTATATTGTCTTTTATAAAAGAAAGGCAATCATTCCAAACTGTTTCAGCAATTTTTGTCATTCGTTGGTTATGGTGTTTTTAGATTAATAATAATTAAAAAAAGGAAATCTAGTGGTCTAAATATTTACTTTGTTTTACAGTTACAAAAGTGTGAATTATTTTTGTTATAAAAAAATGAAATTGCTATTGATTATTAGTTTTTTTTTGCTTAAACTAAAGCCCTTAAATTACGAAAATTATGTTGAATAACGAAATTAATTTTAGAGTTCGTTATAGTGAAACAGATCAAATGGGTTATGTTTACTACGGAAACTACGCACAATATTTTGAAGTTGGCAGGGTAGAATGGCTTCGAAAGCTAGGCATAAGCTACAAAACAATGGAAGACAATGGTATTATGCTACCTGTATTAGATTTACAAATAAAATACCTGAAACCAGCCAAATACGATGCGCTTTTAACACTTAAAACAACGCTTATAAAAATGCCTTCTGTAAAAATTGAATTTGCCTACGAAATAATAAATCAACAAAAAGAGCTGTTAACAACTGGTCATACTACATTGGTTTTTATTGATATGAAACGCAACAGACCTACCAAAGCACCGCAACTTATTTTAGAAAAAGTGGCACCTTATTTTTTAGGGGTTAGGGGTTAGGGGTTATCAATTTAACACAACGGAGACCTTCTACCATTGTTTTTACTTTTTCTGAATTATTTTTTCTTACGGCAATTATAAAAACACACTCGCTTTCCATTTTTTGAGAAACTATTTGGAGTTTTTCTGTTTTAATAATACGCATTACTTTATTCATCACCGCATATTGAAAACTTAGTTGAAACTGTACATTGATTGTTTTTTCTACAATTACACTTTCTTCTAAAGCCATTTTTGCTGCTATTTTATATGCCGAAATAAGTCCGCCCACACCTAGCTTTGTGCCTCCAAAATAACGCACTACAACAATCAAAACATTGGTTACATGAAAAGATTGTATTTGCCCATAAATTGGCATACCTGCACTATTATTTGGTTCTCCATCATCATTGGCACGAAACCGAATGGCTACTGTTCCTAATTGCCATGCATAGCAAAAATGCCGTGCTTTATGATGCTTTTCTTGTAATTTTTTGATGTTTTCTGCCACATCAGCTTCCGAAGTTAAAGGAAATGCAGTTGCTAAAAACTTACTTCCTTTTTCTTTATACAAAACTTCAAGAGAAGGCTTTAAAATGGTTTTATAAGTATCTTTCATATTTTTTAGCCTTTATTTAAAACAAAAAAGATCGCTAACATTGCCAATGCAATGCCTATATAATTTTTAAAAATAAGTCGTTCTTTAAACAGCAACAAACCAACAAGTGTTGCCAATAAAACAACCGCCACATTATTAATAGTAAACAGGATGCTTTTTTCTATCGTAGCCACTTCTAATGCTTTTAACAAAAAATAGATGGAATAAAAATTTGGAATGCCTAAAATGATACCTGCAATACTGTTTTTAAATGTCAATGCAGTGCTTTTGTTAATTACTTTTATAGTTAAAATAAGAACGCCTAATATACCTGCCGAAAGAAAAATAGTTGCAGAATACAAGGCAATTTCATTGGGTGGTACGTAATGCACTTGTATATAATTGAGTAATGCATCTAGCACACCAGAGCCTAAAAAAAGCAGTAAAGGCAATAACATACTTTTGTTAGCTGCTATGTTTGTTTGGTTTCTTTGTGCAACAAAATAAACAGCAAATAAAGCACAAAAAACACCCGCTATTTTAAATACCCCAAGCTGCTCATTAAACAGTAAAAAACCAATAACTACTGGTATTACTAATGACATTTTACTTGCAACAGATACTACTGTAACACCATTTCTTTGAGCCGTTAAACCCATTACATTAAAAATACTAATAAATAAAACTCCTAAAATTACGGCACCTATAAACCAAGGTTTGTTTGGTAAATAAGCCATGTTTAAAGTAGTTTGTGATGTAAACAAGCCAAAAGCAAAAGCAACAATATAGTTTACTACAATGGCCTGAAAGGTATCTACTTTATAGATTGCAAAAAGTTTAAAAACAACAAATAAAATTGTTGTAATGAGTACGCTAAATAACAAATACATCATTTTTTTAGGTACGTTTTTAAAATATCATCATTAATACTTATTGTTTTTAATAAATGGCATGCTTTTAATTTTGGCGCTTTGATACCGTTTTTAAAAGGTCTGTTTCCTGTAAAAATTCGTGCTTCATCCCACAAATTTGCATCAATAAAAGTTTGAAGTGTTTTTGCACCGCCTTCTATTATAATGGACTGAATATGATATGTAAATAAAACATCAATTATTTGTTGGGCAAGATGATTCGAAAAATCAATTGTCTCAAAAATTAGGTTTTTCTGTTCTACTAGCTGCTCATTATTATCTGTAAGTACAATTGTTGGAATACTTTTATCTAAAACTTTCGCTTTTTTTGGAATACGCCTGCTTTTATCTAGTACAATTCTTAAAGGGTTTGTTCCTTTCCAATTTCGAACATTTAATGTTGGATCATCATCAATTACCGTTTTTGTACCTACTAAAATAGCTTGTTCTTCACTACGCCATTGATGCACTAATTGTCGTGATTGTGCATTGGTAATCCAAACAGGTTTTGTTTCGTCTTTTTGCAAAGGCGCAATATAACCATCTATGGTTTCTGCCCATTTTAAAATAATATAAGGACGTTTTTTATTTTGAAACGTAAAAAACCGTATGTTGACGGCTTTACATGCTTGCTCTAACACACCTACAGTGACATTGCACCCAGCTTCTTTTAATATTGCAACGCCTTTACCTGCTACCAACTCATTATCATCTAAACACCCTATTACAACGTTTGGTATTTGATGTTTGACAATTAAATTAGCACATGGTGGTGTTTTTCCGAAGTGAGCACACGGCTCTAAAGAAACATAAAGGGTTGCGTTTTTAAGTTGTGTTTTATCTGCTACACTATTAATCGCATTTACTTCTGCATGATGCCCACCATAAGCACTTGTATAACCTTCTGCAATAATGTGCTCTTTATAAACAATTACACAGCCTACCATTGGGTTTGGACGTGTCGTGCCTAAACCATTTTTAGCCAATTGCAAACACCGCTGCATGTATGATTGATGCTGTTTCAACTAAAGCTTTATTTTAACTTCTTCTATCTGATCAATATTATACGTTGACGAAAAACCAAGTACTTTATATTTTAGTTTTCCTTTGTACTGAACTTTCAGTTTTTTATTTAGCAAGCTGCCCAAAATAGCACTCAGATTATTGTTATTAAAAACTTTATTAGTTGGTATTTCTACCTCCAATGGTATTGAAAATTCTTTTTTTGCGGGTACTTTAAAAGGTTGCGATGATACTGTTGCCATCTCTGTACCGTTTACCAAAACTTTAATACCCTCGCTGGCTAAGGTACCACCAATATTATTTGGGTTTTTAAAGTAAGCATCTGCAGAAAGTTGAATAACTTTAGCGTTTGATTTTACTAATTTTATGTTAGCCACTTTTACAAAAATGGGCTGTTCTTTTACTTTACAAGAAACTATTACAATTGCTATAAGCAGTGTTTTTACTATTTTTTTCATACAAACTAATTTATTAAATACTATATTTACAGCACAAAAATACATTTTTAAATTGACTCAAAAAGACATCATTATTAGAAAGATACAAGCCCAAGATAACAAAGCAATAGCAGGTGTTATTAAAGCTGTTTTTATTGAAGTTGGATTGCCTCTTACTGGTACTGCTTATGAAGATGCAGATACGACTGCTATGTTTGAAGCTTACCAAGATGACAAAGCGGTTTATTTTGTAATAGAACAGCAAGGTGTTGTTGTAGGTGGCGCTGGTATAAAAGCTTTAAATGATGGAAATGCTTTGGTGTGCGAGCTTCAAAAAATGTATTTTTCGCCTCAAATTAGAGGCTTGGGCTTAGGGCAGGTTTTAATTCAGAAATGCTTACAAGCTGCTCGTGATTTTGGATTTGAAAAATGTTATTTAGAATCTGCTACGCAATTAAAAGCGGCTATTCATATATACGAAAAAGTAGGCTTTTCTCATTTATCGCAATCCTTAGGAAACACCGGTCATTTTGCCTGTGGCGTTTTTATGCTGAAAGATTTATGATTCTAAAAACAATTCAGCAGTTATTTCATTCAGAATTAGATTTACTTTATGATGTTAAAGAGGTAGATCATTTCTTTTTTATGCTTTGTAAAGCTTATTTTAACATTGACCGTTTAACGTTGGCACTTTCACCCGAACTGAATATAAGTAAAGCAGACGGAACAACCATTTTTAAAGCCTTATCGAAACTGAAATTAGGCAAACCCATTCAATACATTTTAGGTGTTACAACTTTTTTTGAAATGGAATTTA